>CAIWET010000054.1 GCA_903911805.1 uncultured Ignavibacteria bacterium
AAGATATTATTAATAAAAATCCTGATAAATTGACTACTGCTCAGGCTTATCATAATTTAGGGAATACTTATTTGAAAAACAAGGAATTTGATAAAAGTATAGATGCTTTTAAAAACTCTTTGAAAAATAATCCTAAAGACAATGATACGAAGTATAATCTTGAATATGCTAAGAAAATGCTTTATCAACATCAACAACAAAAGCAGCAGCAACAGCAAAACAAGGATAACAAAGATAATAAGGATAATAAAGATAAGAACAAAGATAATAAAAATCAGGACAATAAAGATAATAAAGACAAGAATAAAGATAGCAAAAATCAAGACAATAAGGACAACAAAGACAACAAAGATCAGAACAAGAATGACAACAAAGATCAAAACGATCAAAACAAAAATGACCAGAATAAAAAGCAGCAGGATCAAAAACAGAAAATTTCTAAAGATGAAGCTGAAAGATTATTAGAATCTATTAGAAATGATGAAAAAAATCTTCAAAAAGATTTGAAAAAACAGAAAAAAGGCAAAGTTCAAGGAAAAATATTGAAACAATGGTAATATTTCTGAAATATTTTGTTATTATAGATAGAGAATTTAAATTAAATTATTAGGAGAATTTATGAAAAAAAATATGATGATGGCATTTTTGGCATTAGCCATTTTTGCTTCAAGTAGCGTATTCGCAGAAAATTACCCATTTTCGGCAGGAATTTTTGCTTTAGGAAAAGGTAGTATCAATACTGCTGACCCTGTTAATGGTATTAAAAATGCTATGACAATTGTTGGTAAGCCCGATTTAGGTTTGAATATTTATATCCCATTAGGGAAAGAAAATAAAGTTGGAGCAAGTATTGATGTTGCTTGGAACAATTTATCATATAATATGTATTCTTTTTTTAACAAAGATATTAATACAGATATTAATTATTCATACTTTACAATTGCACCAAGTCTTCACGCTTATGGCTTCCTAATTGGTGTTGGATATAGTGTGCCTTTAGATGTTACTACAAGTGGCACTTTAGCTTTACTAAATTATAAATCAGACAATTTGCAACCTGTTATCGATTTAAGAATTGGTAGTAGTATTCCACTTTACTCAAACTTTTTTGGCAGAGTGAATTTGTTGATTAATGCAACTTACAACTTAACAGGCGCTTTCAAGGAAGACGTATTGACCGCTGTTGGCTTAACAAGTTCAATCAATCCTAAGCCAGCATCAATTCAAATTGGTGTAAATTATTTATTCCATATTGGTAATTTTTATTAAAATTAATTATTTATAAGTTTGATTCTTCAGTTGAAGAATATCATTTGAAAGAGGTTGTATCAAAAGGCAAGAAAAAAACTTGCTTAGTCATTCAGAGCGTAGCGAAGAATCCAGCAAATAAACAACTTAGGTGATTCCTGGATTTCTCACTTCGCTCGAAATGACACTTTTGATACAACCCCTTTTTTTTGTATTCATTAAACTTAAATAAAGTAGTTGTCTTACTCTCATTCACCAACAAATGCAAAGTCATGATGACTTATCAAGTCAGGTGGTTTTGTCATCGTAGCCATAACAATGACAATAAAAAAGCCGTATAATTTTCATCATACGGCTTTTAAAATCTTAGAGAAGAGAAATACTATTTTTTATCTCTAAATGTTTCTCTTAAAGCTGACATTAATTTTTCACTAATTTCTTCAGCAACTACGCGTTTGATATTATCATCGCTCATCATATATTCTTTGATTGCTTCTTGAACTCTATGATGAATAATTTCTGATGTTTGACCAACTAAAGCCTGTGATAATCTGTGCATATCAACTTGTTGACTTTTTAAAGTTTCTAATTGGCTTCTGTTAGCATCTTCCATTTTCTTTAACATTTTGTCCATACGTTCTTCTTCTTCAGTATAAACAAGAGTAACGGCCATCAAAGCTAATAAACAGAATTCAAGGAAAATAGCGAATAAAATGAATGATGGCTTAGCAGCAGGAATAAATTTCAAACCACGAATACCAACTGCAACGATAAGTACAGCAGCACCACCATAAGCTAAACCAGTAACGTTGTTTGCATATCTTTCGGTAAAGTGATGAGACATATAAAGTTTTAAACCTTTCATGATTTGGAATTTATTATGACTCCATTCGATACCATCTCTAATGTCTTCAATTTCTTTTAATACGAAATCTGAGAAGAATTCTTTAATTCTAGTATCTAATACTTTTCTGAACTCTGATAAACCTTTGTCAAATTCAACATCAAAAACCATTGCGTTTTGTTTTGCTGAACCAACTTCTTGATCTTCTGTTCTCATCCAAACTACTCTCATAAGCTTTTCAATAACATCTTTATCTAATGCTTCGAATTTAGAATTAGGCATAGTTATAATATCAATAACTTCTTCTTGGAAACCAGTTTGAAGTCTGATTTTTGTCTGTGTTTCGTGTATCTGTCTTGTAAATAATACTGAAGCAAATCCAACTGATGTTGGAAGAATCAAAGTAAATAACAAGCCCATAACCAAAGAAATCACAGCTGATAAAATAGTAAATCCTATCCAAGGTTCAAGTATGATTGCATTTTCTCCAAGAATTGGAGATTTTGCATAAAATTCCTGACTACCTTTTACATAACCGTTATGTTCTTCAGTTCTAGGATTAAATGTAAAGTCGAAAATAAATTCGGCATTAATTTTCTCTTTTGAAATTTCTTCATTTACAGTAATGTATCTTCCTTTTTCGCCCATTTCTGGAAAAGTTGTAATACTTTTTGGAGAAGCATATACATTTCCATTAAATTTTACGAAACCGATTTTCTGAATTGCTTCACCTGAAGGTTGAAACAATGGTACTACGAAACCAGATACTCCAATTGGAATTATCTTGAAAAAAGTGGCTAAGAATACCACTACAGCTATTGTTACAAAGATCAATATGTGAGTTGAACCAAGATTATTTGGACTCTTCTTGCTTTGTTTTTGCGGAGATTTTGCCATAAAAATATTGTCCCCAAAATTTAATAAATATTCAATTACTTTATCATCAAAATTACAATTTTTATCGGTGTCAATATTAAATTAAATATTTGACACTTTCCAAAACATAAATTTAAAAAAAAAATGTTATTCTATCTATAAAATACTTTTAAAAAGTGAAAAAAAAATAAAAATAAATTTATTTTCGCTTAAATTTTGGCATTAATTGGATTTTATTTAAATTTGTAACTATGAAAAGTAAAACTTTAACAGCAAATAAAAAACTTAGCGGAAAGGGAACAATCCGAGGTTCTGCCTTTATTTCTTTTAAACTTTTTCTTCTTACTCTCCTTTCTTTCATTCTCAACTATTTTAATCAGATATAAAAATTGATTTTTTTC
>CAIWET010000055.1 GCA_903911805.1 uncultured Ignavibacteria bacterium
AATGAAAAAACTAATTTACCTGATGATTATAACATTAATAAGTTATAATTCATATTCTGAAAGTACTTTTGAATTTAGTGCTGATAAAATTTTTAATTTTAAAAATTCCTTAGATCTCAAATATCTGAATTCTGAAAAGAAGCCCATAATTCAAACAGTGCAATCTAATGAAGAAATTAAAGCGTTTACGCTCAATTATAATGCCTTTGAATCAATGGTTCATAGCGAATATACTAATTTTATTATCAATAATTTTCCAGTTACTCCTCTAAAAAATGATGTAATTGAAATTAAAAGAACTAATTCTATTGTTGATGCCGATACTAAGTTTTATCGTGGTACCAAAAATGGTAAAGTTTTAGTTAAAGCACCAGAAATTAATACTTTTATTGGTAAAATTAGAGGTCAGGAAAATTCTAGAGTTTTATTGACCTATTCCAATGGCGATATTTATGGTTTTATAGAAGATAAATTTGGTTATAAATATTCCATTTCTTCTACTTCAACTGTTAATTCCAAATATGATAGACCTCATATTCTTACCAGCCACGAATCTCAAGTTCCAGCTAATGTTACAGAGAATCCTTTTAATTGCTTGACTCCTGATTATACTGGCGACAGAAGAGAAGTTACCGACAGAATGGAAGATTCTAAGCACGACGCCGTTCAACAAACATCTAAATTATTAAATGTTCCTCTTTTGCTTGAGGGTGCTTATGATTTTTATAGATTAATGGGAAGTAATTATGACAAATCTGCAGTTTATATGATTGCCGTTATTGCTCATACTGCTAAAATTTATGAAGAATACTTGAATTGTACGTTCACTCTTGTTAGTCTTTTGATTTGGGACAATGAAAATGACGATCCTTATTATTCCACTACTAAAAATTTAGAGGAAAAACTTCAGAAAATGCCTGAAAATTGGCAATCTGACGGCACCCCAAGAGCTTTAGTAACCTTATTTGCTAATTTATATAACCAGCCTGCCAATACAGTTATTGCCGGTATATCTATGGGCGGTGATCCTGAAGTTGGATCGCTTTGCAATAATGGTAGAGGATACAATGTTCTTGGCGTTCACGGCAATTATAAGTATCCAACTATGAATTATACTTGGGACGTTCAGGTAGCTGGACACGAAATTGGTCACAATTTCAGTGCGCCACATACCCACAACTGTTATTTTGCCCCAAATATGATTGACACTTGTGTTACTAAGAATGCATCCGTTGCCCAAGCTCCTGACGCTTGCTTAAATGGTACTCCAATCCCTCGTTTAGGTACTTTGATGAGCTATTGCCACCTTGGAAACCCTACAAATTCTGTTGCATTTCTTATCCATCCACGTCAAGTGAACATGATGAGAAAAGCGGCTGAGAAATCTAACTGCGTAAATGAGCCCGTTGCTCCTAAAGTTAGACTTTTAACATTTTTGGGCGATAAAACTTATATCGTTGGAGCCTCCGAAGATATCAGATGGACCACCAGCAAAGTTTCAAACGTCAAAATTCAATATTCAATTGATAACGGCAAGAATTGGAACGTCATTGTTCCTACCATAACTGCTGCCGATACAATTTATAAATGGACCGTTCCTAATGTTGCAACCACATCTGCACTTATGATGGTTTTAGATGCATCTAACTCCGCTGTTTCCGATACTTCAAAAACTGTTTTCACAATTGCTAGCACCTCAATCAATGTTACAAAGCCTCAAGCTGGCGAAAAATATGCCATCAAAGAGAACGTATATGTTGCCTGGACTGCTTCATTAATCGATGCTTTCAACGTATCTTATTCCTCTAATAATGGAACCACTTGGACTTCGCTCGCAACTAACTTAAAATCGACTTCCTTCACTTGGTCTGACCATCCAAATGCGGGTAAATATATTTTTAAAGTGTCAAATGCTGCTGACGCCAATTTTTCTGTTACGTCGGGAGAGATTGAACTTGGTAATCCAGTGATTAATCTTATCAAACCTAATGGTGGTGAGCAATTCTGCTGGAACCAAACCAATGAAATCGTTTGGGAAAACAATTTTATCAACAATGTTTATCTTCAATTCTCGATTGATAAAGGCGCAACTTGGAAAAATGTTCTAATGGGACAAATAGATGCTAACGATAAGAAGTATTCTTGGAAGCCAGCTCAGTCATCTAAAACTACTCAAGCCTTAGTTAGAATTTGCGCAGGCTACGATAAAGCAATAATCTTGGATTCTAGTGCTGCGGTCTTCAATATTGATTCCTGCATCGTGGGCGTTGATGATTTCCAGATCTTAAGTGGCATTACAATCAATGAATTAGTGCCTAATCCTGTAATTAATAATGCTACATTAAAGATTTCTAATGGTAATGATATCAATTTAACTGCTAAAATTGAATTAGTCAATGAAATTGGAACATTAGTTAAAGAAATTAATTCCATTATTTTGCCAGCATCTTCAAATAATGAGATTAAAATCAACGTTGAAGAGCTCGCAATCGGCAATTATTTCATTTTAATTAAGACCGAAAAAGGTAATTTATCTTATCCTATAAGAATTTATAGATAAGATAATATTTAATTTAATAAAAAATCCCGCTCAATTGATTTGGCGGGATTTTTTTTTGATATTTTCCTCCATATTAAAAGACTGCCAGGAAGTGTGTCTTTTATATTTTAGATTCTGTAAGAGCGATATATAAATATGTCGTACCTACGGAACTCATGAAATGTATTTCAATATGTTTGTCTATTAATATGGCGCACCTCTGGTGCTTTTTAAGAGGATATTTTATAGTATATGAAGTGAATTTAACTATAAACTATTAATAATATTTAGCACCGTAGGTGCGGTATATTAATAGATATATGTTTTTAATACATAATATGAGCTCTGTAGGAGCGATATATAAATATGTCGTACCTACGGCACTCATGAAATGTATTTCAATATGTATGTCTATTAATATGACGCACCTATGGTGCTTTTTAAGAGGATATTTTATAGTAAAATATTAGAAATCAGGTTGATCGATGAATTGATCAAGGTAATTTTTTGGGTTTTGATGATTATCATTGATTAAATTATGTATATATTTGCCAAGTATATCAAATTCTAAATTAATTAAATCACCAATTTTCAGGTTTTTAAACGTAGTATTCTTGATTGAATGCGGAATTAACGACACTGAAAAGTAATCTGAGTAAACTTTTGCAGTAGTAAGGCTTACGCCGTTAATAGTAATGCTTCCCGAATCTAAA
The DNA here is from genome assembly GCA_903911805.1 of uncultured Ignavibacteria bacterium. GTDB lineage: Bacteria > Bacteroidota > Ignavibacteria > Kapaibacteriales > UBA2268 > CAIWET01. The sequence goes on from CAIWET010000055.1 coordinate 3,253, forward strand.
ATGAACTTTTTAAATTGATTAGGAAAGCTAATCGAATAGTTAACAGCAAGGGTTTCATTAGCAATATTGGTGATTCTGCCAGTGCAGTCCACGTGTCCTTGCACAAAATGACCGCCTAATCTATCCCCTATTTTAAGTGCGCGCTCTAAATTAACTTCGTTGCCGATTCTTAAGGATCCCAAATTGGATTTACGGATAGTTTCTTCGATAGAATCTACTTCAAAACCTTTATCATTAAGTTTTGTAACGGTTTGGCAGGCGCCATTAATAGCAACTGAGTCATCAATTTTGAGATCGTTAAGGATTTTTTTGCAGGAAATGGACAAGCGGAGACCGGAACCAATTCTGTTGATTCCGGAAATCACGCCAATTTCTTCAACTAATCCTGTAAACATCGTTTATTCTTCTGGAAATTGAATATCCCAAGCCTTTTCGAGCCAAGCTATTTGAGGATAATTCTTCATATCGTCTTCAAAATCAAAATCTGCAAAGTAAACCATCGTTTCGAACATAAAGTTACGCACTTCTTGGTTAGTAATTTTCTCAGAGAGCTCTTTTAAATTGTCTTCGAATTCGTCGACGCTGAGATCCATTTTGTTTGGAAGTGTGGCGTAAATCTCGTCGAATTCAGCGGCATCGATATCAACCCAAAGATCCAACATATATTCTTCAGATTCGCTGTCGTAAGCAGCAGATGGCAATAAATTGAGATAATCTAACCAAGATAAAAATAGAAATTTCTCTTCTTTGGATAGTTCTGGGTCAGGCGCACCGAATAAATAAGAGAAATTATCTTCAAGGAAATCAACGATAGTATATTCTGCGTCAAGTTCTAGCGGAGTAATGCCAATTGCATAGTCGTGGATGATTTCCATAACTTCAGCGTTGTCCAAACTCAATAGGAAATACTTAAATTCATCAATATTTTTGAATCTTGAACCGAATTCTAAAACTAATTTGTCATATTCTTCTTTTCCTAATTCATCATAAATTTCATCAAAGACCATTTCGCTATCTTCATCAAGAAAGCTAAATTCATCTTTTACAGTCTCTAATACTCCAACAAGTGCAATACGGGAGTCATTGTCAAAATCTCTTAATTCCATTTATTCACCTTTTATTAAACTAATACCTAATTCTTTTAATTGTTTTTCATCAACTCCAGAAGGAGCGCCATCCATTAAGGATAATCCAGTTGTGGTTTTTGGAAAAGCTATCACGTCGCGAATATTATCAGTTCCGGCTAATGTCATAACTATTCTATCAAGTCCTAAAGCAAGTCCTCCGTGTGGTGGAGCACCATATTTTAATGCATCAAGTAAAAATCCGAATTTACTTTGAGCATCTTCCTTTGTAAATCCGAGTAATTCAAACATTCTTGATTGAATTGCCTGGTCGTGAATTCTAATGCTTCCTCCACCCAATTCTGCGCCATTTACGACAACATCGTAAGCCTTAGCTCTTGCCTTTGCTGGGTTAGAATTTAAAAGTTCGGAATCTTCATTCATAGGAGAAGTAAAAGGATGATGCATTGCTATATATCGAGATTCTTCTTCATCATAATCTAATAAAGGAAAATCAATAACCCAATGGAAAGAATAATCATTTTTAATTTTATCCATGATTCCGGATTGCTTTGCAACTTCTAATCTTAATGCTCCAAGAACTGTATAACTTCTATGCCAGGAATCAGCGACTACCAATACTAAATCACCATCTTCAAAATTAACAGCTTTTTTGATATTTTCTATTTCTTCTTCTTTTAAGAATTTTGCGAAAGATGAGCTAAATTCTCCATTTGTAGATTTCATCCAAGCTAAACCTTTAGCTCCGTATTTTTTAGCAAATTCTGTAAGTTCATCAATTTTCTTTCTTGAATAACTTCCACAACCTTTAGCATTAATTGCTGCAATAACACCATTATTTGCAATTGTATCAGCAAAAACTTTAAATTCAGTACCATTCAATATTTCTGTTAAGGTACTAATTTTCATATCAAACCTTAAATCTGGTTTATCGCTACCATAATTTAACATTGCATCATTGTAAGTCATTTTCATAAATGGAGTAGGAATATCAATCCCTTTAATTTCTTTCCAAACTTTTGAGAAATAACCTTCAATTACTTCCATCACGTCTTCTCTTTCAACAAAAGACATTTCAAGATCAATCTGAGTAAATTCAGGTTGTCTATCTGAACGCAAATCTTCATCTCTAAAGCATTTTACGATTTGCATATATCTATCAAATCCAGAAACCATTAGTATTTGCTTATATTGCTGAGGTGATTGAGGTAATGCATAAAATCTTCCGTTATATGTTCTACTTGGAACTAAAAAGTCTCTTGCTCCTTCTGGAGTTGATTTCATCAAAACTGGAGTTTCAATTTCTAAGAAACCTTTTTCGTAGAAATATTGATGTGTAATTTGATATATCTGGTTTCTAAGAATAAAATTCTTTTGTAAAACAGGTCTTCTCAAATCAAGAAATCTATATTTTAATCTTAATTCTTCGCTTGTATTTAAATCATCAATAATTTCAAATGGCGGTAATTCTGCTCTATTTAAAATACCAAAATCTGAAACTAAAACTTCTATTAGTCCAGTAGGAATTTTCAAATTTGGGTTTTCTCTCTTTCTAACAGTACCTTTTGCCCAAATCACAAATTCAGATTTCAATTCTTTAGATCTTTCAGCGAGTTCAGGTTGGTTTTCAGGTTCAATGACTAACTGGGTTATTCCAAATCTATCTCTGATGTCGATAAATATTAAACCACCCATATCTCGAACAGTACCAATCCATCCATTAAATACCACTTCATTTCCGGCATTTTCTTCTCTTAAAATTCCACAATTATATGATCTTTTGGGAAAACTCATTTTTTCTCCGGTTATTAACAAAAATAAAATGCA
>CAIWET010000056.1 GCA_903911805.1 uncultured Ignavibacteria bacterium
ATAAGTAAATTAATAAAAAATAATTAATTTTTGGTGCATTATGAGAAATTTAATAATAATACTTGGATTTTTGACTGTTATAAATCTTTATTCCGAGAACAAAAATCCATTTATTAACGAAAATATTAAAGAGGGTGAATTAAAAGATTTTCCTTTGGAAAGAGATAAAGATTTTATCGATCAAAGAGCATATCCATTTAATGAAATTCCAATTGATGGAAGGCAAAAAGCATTACGACAATTAGATAGAATGAAGAATTCAAAACAAAATGCATCAATCCTTGCGGTTTCCCCTGATTGGTTGAATATTGGACCTTTTGAAATTGGTGGTAGAGTTAAAACTATTGCACCACATCCAACAAATCAGAAAGAAGTATATATTGGTGCTGCAGCTGGAGGTATCTGGAAAACTACTGATGCTGGAGATAATTGGACTCCCATATTTGATTTTGAAAATGCAATTTCCTTTGGTTCAATTTCTATAGATAAAAATAATCCATTAATCATTTATGCAGCAACTGGAGAACCAGTTTCTGGTGGTGGTAATATTTATTTAGGAGCAGGAGTTTTTAAATCTACCGACGGTGGACAGAACTGGTTTAATATTGGCTTAACAGATGTAGGCGCCTTTTCCAAAATTTATTGTCATCCGAAAAATTCAAATATTCTTTATGCTGGAGGAATGCTTAGAGGCCAAGGTGTATATAAATCAATTAATGCTGGTAAAACTTGGACAAAACTTTATTCAGGACAGATTTCTGATTTAACTATTAACAATAACAATGTAGATGAATTAATGATTGGAATTATTGGTCAGGGAGTTTATTATTCGAATGATGGTGGTGCAACGTTCACTGATAGAAATAATGGAATTACAGCCGGTATGGGTAAAGTTTCAGTACAAATTGCTCAATCAAATCCGGCAACCGCATATACATTAATGGAAAATGCAGACAAAGCTTATATATTCAAAACTACAGATTCAGGAGCTAATTGGACTTTTGTATATTCTGGTGATGCTTCTTTCTTTAATGGTCAAGGATTTTATGACAATTTTATTTGCGTAAATCCTCAAAATTCAAATCACGTATTAGCTGGTGGTATAGATGTTTTTGTTACAACTGACGGCGGAAGTTATTGGTATAATTCAACCAAATCATATTCTGGTGGTTCAGTTCATCCAGATCAACATTGTGCTGCATTTAGTCAATCAGGAGATAATCTATTATATTTAGGTGACGATGGTGGGATGTATCGCTCGAATGATGGAGCTTCAAGTTGGTATCAAATTAATAATAATTTACAAATCACACAATTCTATTCTTTAGCAATAGACAATAAAAACAAATCAGCTAATTATGGTGGAACTCAGGATAATGGTACTTTAGGTACTTCTAACAACGCAAATTGGAATAGAATTTATGGGGGAGATGGTTTCCAAACTTTAGTTGATGTTTTTGATTCTGAGATTATTTATGGTGAAGTAGCAACAACAACTAATGTTGGAGTTAGAATTTATCCTTGGAAAAGAGATTTGGGTACAGGAGCTTATAATTTGTCAAGCAATGGAATTGATATTTCAGATGCTAGTTTATGGAATCCGCCTCTAATTCAAGATTATAATACTGATTATTTGTATCATGGTAGACAAAATTTATATATCAGTTATGATTTAGGTTCATCATGGGATATCTTGATTTCTGCAAATGGTGGATCTTTTTCTTCAATTGAACCTTCTAAAGCAAATAGTGATGTTCTTTGGGCAGGAACAAATACTGGTTCGGTTTTTATATCTTTTGATGGTCTGACAACTTTTAATAACATCACAGAAAATGGATTGGTGAATAGATTTGTTACAGATATTGAATCATCCTATAAAGATGATGCAGTATGTTATGTCTCATTCTCTGGCTATGGAACTCCACATTTATATAAAACAACTGATTATGGTGAAACTTGGAAAGTTGTATCTAATGGTTTACCAGATATTCCAATTAATACTGTTGCAATTCATCCTGATTTTGAAAATAGGTTATTTGTAGGTACAGATATTGGAGTTTTTGCAAGTTATGATGATGGTCAATCCTGGTTCCCATATGGTAATAAATTACCAAGATCACCAGTAATGGATTTAGCATTTCATACAAACAAAGTTGTATTACCGCAAAGAACTTTAAGAGCTGCAACTCACGGAAGATCGATGTGGGAAATTCCAGTTAGTGATGAAGCAATAACTGAATTCTCAATTGTTTCTCCAGTTGGTGGAGAAATATTTTATAGTGCAACAAATCAAGTAATTTCGTGGTATGGTTTCAATTTACCTGTTTCAGTTTATTGGTCTTTTGATAATGGCGATAGTTGGAATTTAATTGCTGATAAAGTAAATGGTAATTCATTATTATGGGCTATTCCAAATTTCCCGACATCCAATGCTAAAATTAAAGTTATATCAAATGTTGACAGCAAACAAGAGAAAATTTCAAACTCCTTTACTATCAAATTGATTGATAAAGGTACAGTAATGAAAAACTCAAGCGTTAGTTTCATTCCTTATGGAATTGCTTGGGATGGTAAAAATGGTCTTTGGGTAACCAGCTTTCAAACTAATAAGTTATATAAGTTGAATTCAGAAACATTTTATAAAGAAAAAAGTATAGAATTAAAATTTGCAGATAGTTTATTTACAGACTTGAGCTACGATAAAGTAAATAATGTAATTTATTTACATAGAATGAATTCTACAACAAGTGGAGGCGGATCAATTTATAAAATTGATACAAATGGAGTATCATTAAAGAAATTTGATAGCCCTGCAAAGTATTATCCAATTGGTATGGAGCTAGTAGATGGAAAATTAATTGTTGGCGATAGAGATACAAAACGAAATTTATATGTAATCAATCCAGAAACAGGAACTGTAGAAGCTACATATAAAAATCCGTTTGATGTAAATTATGGCCCTAGAGGACTCTGCTACGACGGAAAGAACTTCCTCTATCAAGTTTCCACAGCATTCCCTTCCGGCTCTTTAACGGGCGCTTTTATCTTAAAAATCAATAAAAATGATTTATCATCTGAAGTTGAAAGATTTAATTTAGAAGGATTAGATGGAATTATCAATGGAAGAGGAGTAGATTATGATTCCAGAGATAAAAATTTCTGGGTTTCTGATTATGGTGGAAATATTTATAAAATTGCAGGATTTGAAACTGTAGCTGGTGTTGAAGATGGCAATTTGAGTAATAAATTAGATATTTCATTCTATCCAAACCCAGCAAGTGAATTTATTAATATTGGATTTAATGCAATTGATGCAGGCGATTATGAAATATCAATTTATTCAATTATTAATCCAAATATAGGAATAAATTTCAAATTATCAATGTCAAATGATGAATCATTTAATAAGTCATTCAGCTTAAATAATTTATTATCAGGCCCTTACGTGATTGAGTTAAAGAAGAATAACAAGATGATATCAAGAGAGAAATTGATGATTGTAAAATAATAGTCTTAAAAGATAAAAGAAAAATGGGGTTGATTCAAATTAATAATTAAGAATCAACCCCATTTTATTTAAATTAAATTCAATTCAATTACAACTAAAATCTATATCCAATTCCAGCTGAAAAAATATTAAATTTAGAAATATTATAATCAGCAAAAATTGAAAAATCACTGAAAGTTTTTGACAAGCCAATTACTGTTTTGAAATTAGTATCTAAAATATCTAAAGTTGAGGTTGTTGGTTTTGTATCACCTGGATAACCATTAGCTGGATCAGCTGGTAAAATTTTAATGATTGAACCTTGATCATCTAAAACAACAGGTAATAATCCTAATTGTGCTTGAGTTTCAACAGACATATAGTATTTTACTTTAGACTTGATATTAAGATTTTCATAAGAAATTGCCATAAATACATCTGGTAGATATTTCATCCAGCCTTTTTCATCTTCAAAAGATTTACTAATCTGTAAATTTACATTCCAAATATTAGCATTGGCTGATAATTCTGAGTTTGTTACACCAAACTTTTGCTCCAAATTTGTTCCTTGATAAACAGCTTGTAAGGACATATCGAAATATCTTTCTGGAAAATATTGAGATAACGAGTGCTTTAATCCAATGCCCCAAAAAGTAAAATCTCCAATATAATCACCAAGATTTACTGGTGGGATATATCTAAGCAACAATTCAGTACCCCACAATGAGCCAATTTCAATCTGTGGTATTCCAGCCATCAAATAATCAATATTACCACCTTTATTAAGTGAATAATATTCAGGCATTTTTGCAAATGTAGATAATATGGTATCTTGCAAGTTTTTTGGTAAAAATCCCCAAACAGGATGTATTTTTGCTAATTCTTTTAAAGTATCTCTATTTATTATAAAAGCAGTTTCAAGGTTGCCAAAAACTGTTGCTCCTTTTTTTGGAGTTTTAATATTCCCCAAAGAATCACCAGTATAAAGCATATTTTTAAACGCATAAAGAATTAGAGCAGCTGTATCAGGAATTGATTTGATTACGATTTGATTATTTACCACATCCAAAATAATATATTTACCGATATCTTTTGCATCAAATGCTTCCATAGGAAGAGTAGGATTAAAAGTTTTTTGATCATCTCTGATAACGCCTGACATCCCATTTGCAGTAATTCTAAAGTAGGCTTTTTCTACTTTTTTGGGAACATACGCATTAACCATAAATCTAGAATTTGACGTTGCATTTACAGCTTGGACTAAAGGAGTTAAATAAGGAATTCCATTAGTTTCAAAAATCTCTTTACCAAAGGCTCTTGCTAAATCGATTTGGTAACC
>CAIWET010000057.1 GCA_903911805.1 uncultured Ignavibacteria bacterium
CATCAATGGGTTTTTAGTAATGAACTTGAATCTATTCCTAAATTATCTCCTGGAGAAACAGTTGAAATTATATCCGCAAATGGATATAATTTTGGAAAAGCTTTTTACAATCCAAACAGTTTAATTTCTTGTAGATTATTAAATACTTTTGATGATATTAATTTAGAATTTTTTATAAATAGAATTTCTGATGCTTATAAAAATCGAAAAATTTTATTTCAAGGCGAAGAAATTTATAGATTAGTTTTTGGAGAATCAGATTTTTTACCTGGATTAGTTATTGATAAATATTGCGATTATTTTTCAATTCAGATATTATCTGCTGGAATGGAAAAAAACAAAGAATTGATCTTTTCTGCATTAAAAAGCATTTTTCCAAATCTAAAAGGAATTATATTAAAGAACTTTAGTAAGTTGAGAGAGTTAGAAGGATTAGAGCAATACGAAAAAGTTGAATTTGGTGAAATCCCTGATGAATTAATAACTTTTGAGAATAAAATTAAATTGAATATTAAATTGATTGATTCTCAAAAAACTGGGTACTTTTTAGATCAGAAAATTAATAGAAGTTTTATTTCAACTATTAGTAAAAATAAAACTGTTTTGGATTTATTTTGCAATCAAGGTGCCTTTGCATTAAATTCAGCAATTGGTGGTGCTAAAAACGTAACTGGAGTTGATATTTCTGAAACTGCCATTAATCAATCTAACATTAATAAAGAATTAAATAATTTAACAAATTGCGATTTCATTAAATTTGATGTTAGTGATTATCTCAGAATGGCAATTGAACAGAATAAAAAATGGGACTTAATAATTTTAGATCCACCAGCTTTTACAAAATCAAAAAAAGATTTAAAAAATGCAATGATAGGTTATTCTAAAATAAATAGAATGGCATTAAAATGTATTCAAAAAGATGGTTTTTTAGCTACTGGTTCTTGCTCTCAACATTTATCAGAAGAAGATTTTCTTTTTTTAATTAGAAAAGAAGCTGAAAAGTTAAAATTGCAATTAAAATTAGTATTTCGCGGAAATCAATCACCAGATCATCCAATTTTATTATCAATGCCTGAAACAAATTATTTAAAATTCTTTGTTTTTCAAGTTTGTTAATTATTTTTGTATAAATGTAGGAACAGTTATTGAGTTATATTCTGTTTGTATTCCAGAAAGTCTGGTAAATACTCCAGAAGCTATCCCTGAAATTAAATATACGCCATAATTTGGAATTTTATCATCAATTTTTTTTGCATTAAAAAATCTCTGTAAAATCCATTTTTGTTTATCAATTTTTTCAATTGTTAAATTCCAAATTTCATCAGTAACTTGTTTTCCAATTATTACTTCATCTCCTTCACAACCATAAATAGATTTCAATACCCATTCATTTTTATCAATTAATTCAAAATTAATATCCTCTGCCCTTCTTGTTTCAGGAACAATTTCATTGATAATTTCTTTCGAATTTTTTGAAAATAAATTAATGTAATCATAAAAAAAAGACATCGAAAATTTATTTTGAGAAAGTATAGCTCCAAAAGGATTAATAACAATAAGATTCTCGGCCATTTCTGCGTTAAATAAACTTTTAAGTTGTTTGAACAATGGATTTGGATCAGGAACATCCTCATCAAGCCAAGATGAAGAGCGCTCACTCCACCAATCAGTTTTATAATGCCTTAAAATTAATTGAATTTCTTTATCGAAAATATAAATTTTGCCATTATTTTCTTTAATATTAAATGGTGATGATAAAACTACATCAAAACCAAATTCTTTTAACCAATTTTCATAAAGTTTTATCATTGATAAATCTTCAGTAAATTCAGTTGGATAAATAATAGCAGCATTTTCTAAAGATTTTCCTTGAGAAAATATAGTTATCATTTTTAAGAAATTGTCTTTTAGTTTAGAATTTGGATTAAATAATGTTGGATTATATTTCTGGCAAAATTCATTTAACATTACAGCTTCTCCTTCACCGCTTGGAGTGTCTGAGTTCATCTCACACATTTTTATTGAATTATCTTCCAATTCAAATAAATCTAGTCTTGAAATTCCGTGCCATAAACCTCCAGATTCAATCCACATCAGTTTTTGAATTTCTGTTAAATGAAAATAATCATCTAAAAATTTGGGATTATTTATAACAATTTCGGAGAACTCATCATAGAGTTCTCCGATTAATTCTGCAGATTTATTTAATTTATTATAAAGATCATTTCTGATTATACAAGGTTGCAAATTAAATCTAGGCTCACCGTCAATCCAGGGATCACTTAAAACACCTGATTTATAAATCCAGTCTGCAAATTCAGAATAATTCATTTATAATCTATTTCCCTCTATATTCTATACCATTTAAAAGCCAGTCTGGAGCTGTTTTCTTTAAACAATATGTATCAAAAAATTCCTTCATTTTTAACGCATAATCCATTTTATTTGGATATCTTCTTGGAATATGTGGTTCATTTCTATATTGCAACATTACACAATTTTTATTTAATCTTCTCATTGCAAGATATAACTCAATTCCTTGTTGCCAAGGCACTGCATCGTCAATGTCACCAAACATAATTAAGAATGGAGTTTTGACTGTTGATGCTTGGAAAACTGGTGAATTATTAATATATGCACTTAATGAATCCCATAATGTTCCACCAATTCTTGATTGCTGATGTTCATACTGCATTTGTCTTGCTAATCCAGATTCTAATCTAATGCCACTATAAGCACTTGTCATATTTCCAACTGGAGCCCCAGCACAAGCCGCTGCAAATAAATTAGTCTTTGTAATCATATAAGCTGTTTGATATCCCCCCCAAGAATGTCCTTGAATAGCAATTGCGGTTGAATCAATATAGCCTTGTTTTAATAATTCTCGTACACCTGAAACCACACAACTTACAGCATTGTTTCCTGGATTACCTATATTATATTTAATATCAGGAACAAAAATTATATAACCATCATTTTGATACCATTGGTAGCAAGGTCTATGGTTTAATCTTGGCTGATAAAATGTATTCATTGTGTTCGAAAATCTATCATAATAATATACCAATAGTGCGTATTTCTTTTTTGGATCAAAATTATCAGGTTTAATAACAAAACCATCTAAATCAAATCCTTCATAACTCTTCCATTTAACTAATGATGTTTTTCCCCAATTGAAATCTTTCATCTGTGGATTTACTTCGGAAATTCTTGAAGGTTTAGAAAATGTTGAATCACTTATCCATAAATCAGGAAATTCATCATAACTTTCTTTTGTAAAAATATATGACTCCGTATTTTTGGCTTTAGCTATTAATCTGAGTTTTTTATCAGAATATTCAGTTAATTTTAGTGTTCCAAGAATCGAAAAAGTAGTTGTATATAAATTATAAGATTTAAATTCTTCAGAAAATCCAGTAAAATATACGCTTTCTTTAACAGTATAGAATTCTTTTTCTGGATCTAATTTAACAACTCTTATCTGTGTCTTTGATAACTTTCCTTCATTAGCGGTTTGAATTAAATAGCCATAATTACCACCTGTAAAAAAAGACCAAACATCATATTTACTATTGATTAGGATTGCGTCATCATCTTGCAACCAACCTGGTGAGCCAAAAGAACCTGGTTCATCTGGAACATCGGATTCATCATCCCAAAATACAAATTTTGTTCTTTCTGTTAAATTTACTGTAGTATCTTTATAATTATCATATAAAAACCAGTTTTTATTTTTATAATAAGCAATGCATTTCCCAAATGGAGATAATTCCATATCTTCTTTGACTTCTTTTTCTACAAGTTTCTTGGTACCATCAACAATATTAACCAAATATAAATCATAGATTGGACCTTTCCAAGTCATTTCTTTCATATATGGAGTTTGAGAAATTCCTAAGGCAAATTGAGGATTTTCATTGAAATTAATGCTTGAAATATTTAAATCAGCTAATTGAACTATTTTTTTTGTGTTCAAATGATATACTGCTGTATAAGTGAAATCTTTATTCTTTTCCCACCAATTTCTTTGATTAGTTTTAATCCTTGGATCATTCCAATGCCATAAATCTAATTCTGTTTTTTTAGATATTTGATTAATATCATAATAATTTGAATCAGCAAATGTAATAGTTTCTTCATCAATTGTAGAATCAATTAAAGGTTTATAACCAAAAAATAATCTGTCGCCATCTTTTGTCCATTTTAAGTTATTTTTAAATGGAATAAACCAATCTTTTGGATATGAATTTTTATCTGCAAATTTTGTAATAATCTTTGAATCAGATGACCAAAATGATATTTCGCAAGAATCTGGTTGTCCATTTTTCTTTTCTTTGCCTGAAACATAAGCAAGTAATCCTTTTTTATGATTCCAAGAAATTCCAGAATAATGAGTATTAGCTTCTTCTATTACCTTTATAGGAAAAGGTAAACTGCCTGTAAGAGAAATATTATATATTCCATTCTTTTTTGCAGACTCTTCTGATATTATATATGAAAAATTTGCTGAAATTGAATCAAAAGTAAATTCAGTAACATTCTGAAAATTTAATTCTGAA
>CAIWET010000058.1 GCA_903911805.1 uncultured Ignavibacteria bacterium
GCGGCATCTAGGTTTAAAATAACGACCTCGACTCGCCCCACCCCAAACCCCTCCCCTTGAAGGGAGGGGCTTAAAGAAAGTGGAATTTGTTTTTGTAGAGACAGGTCTAAAGACCTGTCTCTATTAATTTAATTTATATGTCATTCTGCACTTGATGCGATTTCTTTCGTTTTCTTTTGCCCCTCCTTCTGTAAGGAGGGGAGACTGAATTCTTATTCAGGCGGGGTGGTTTTTTCTACCACCAAAGGAATATTATTACATCTCGCCCCCACCCCAAACCCCTGCCCTTGAAGGCATGGGCATAAAGAAGTAGCACAGACATTCCTGTCTGTGTAAAAATAATAATTTTTTTAGATACTCACTGCTGTGTATCTTTCTTTACTTGAAGAAAAATAAATCCATTTTTAACAATTATTACTATTTATATTTGGCAAATAAAAAATACTTGATTAAATTGCAATATATCTTAATATTTGTTGCAGATTTGTTTGAAAGATGAAAAATCATTTTTCAAAATAGGAGTATCAAATGAAAAAATTAATGTTTATCGTGGTGCTAATATTAGCAACATCAGTTATGGCTTGGAGCCAGCTTGATTTAGTTTGGGATAAAACTTTCCCAGATTCAATTAATATTGAAAAAGCAAAGTTTTCTGCTGATGGCAAATATATTTTTGTCGCTTCTAATAATTCATTAAAGAAAATGAATACACTTTCTGGTGAATTTGAAAGTACTTTTATTGATGACAAACCTAGTGAATTCTATTTTCTAGGAATTTCAGCATCAAAAAATTATTTAATTTCTGCAAATCCTGGCTGCTTTAAAGTATGGGATATAAAAAAAGAAAAGAGAATAAAGCAATTTGGAGGCGGTATTGTTTGTTTTTTTATTTCGATTGATGACAAATATATGTATTGGCTTTATGCTGACGGAAAAATAAAAGTTGTTGATTTCCAGACTGACACAGTAATTAAACAAATACAAACACATTCAATCCAAAGTGCAGTAATATCTAATAATGGAAAAATGCTAGCAATTGGATCAACATATAAAAAACCAAATCAAAATGGCGGATCTGACGATTATTGCAAAATTGAAATTTGGGATACAGAAAAATTGGAAATAATAAAAATACTCCAAGATACAAAAGGAAGCAGTGAAGGATATAAAGATTTCGACTTTTGTTATGGTGATACTATTCTTGCCAGTACACCTTATATTGCTTATAGAACTTTTTATTTTAATGTTGTAGAAAATAAGTTAATTGGAATTTCTGAGGATGGCAAAGGTGTAGGAAATATGAATTATACACCTAATAATTCAATTCTCTATCAATTTGAATTAACTAATTTTGATTATTATCAAAATGATGGATTAAAATATAAATATCCTGGATATACTTATATATTAGAATCAGGAGGAAAAAGTAGTGATTTTTATGTTTTAGCGGCTAAAATGTACAGAGCTACACTTTATAAAAATTCTACAACTGGAATAACTGAACCTAAAACTGACAAATTCAATGTTTCTTATTCAAATAATATTTTAACAATAAAGAATATTACAGATTTAATTCCTATAAAGAAGATTATTATCTCAGACATACAGGGAAAAACAATTTATCAAATGGATATAGAAGATTTAAACAAAACTAATATTTCTGTAAATATCCTAATGAACTCAGGAGTTTATTTTGCACAAATAATTACTGACAAAGTTTGTACTCAAAAATTTCAAGTCTTGAGGTAAAAAAAAAAGACAGGTCTAAAGACCTGTCTATACAAAATTTTATTCTTCTTCAAGTCCCTCCCATCAAGGGGAAGGATTTAGGGTGGGGTAAGTTTAGATCGCTTTTCAAACGTAGATGCCGCATCAAGTGCGGCATGACAAACCAAAATATTATCGAGATTCTTCGCTTCGCTCAGAATGACGGTATTCAAAAGAAGAAGACAGGTCACAGACCTGTCTCAACAAAAAATAATTTCACTATTTTACTTCCCCTCCTTTTATAAGGAGGGGTGGCAAAATGTGTATTTATGCACGTTTTGACGGGGTGGTCACTTTTCTTTCCTAAGAGAAACACACCCCCTGCCCCCCTCTTGATAGAGGGGGAATTAAGAAAAAGATGGATTCCTCGCTATGCTCGGAATGACATCACGAAAATATTATCGAGATTCTTCGCTTCGCTAGAGAATGACGGTATTCAAAAAAAAAAAGACAGGTCTTAGACCTGTCTATACAAAATTTTATTCTTCTTCAAGTCCCTCCCATCAAGGGGAGGGATTTAGGGTGGGGTAAGTTTAGATAGCTTTTTCAAACGTAGATTCCGCATCAAGTGCGGCATGAGATAATAAAAATAACGAGATCCTGCATTCAGAATGACGGCAAAAAAAAAGACAGGCGAAAAACCTGTCTTTTTTTTAAATAAATATTTCGAAATTGATTATAATTTCATTGTGCTGATTCTATCAGGACCAGTTGAAATAAGGACTACTTTTGCTCCTGTATAGTCTTCAATTATTTTAATATAATCGAATAATAACTGAGGTAAATCTTCTTTTTTTTCAATATTTGGCAATGATGTATTCCATCCCTTTACAGTTTCGTAAATTGGCTCTAATGTATCGAGTGTCTTTATATCTACTGGGAAATTCTTAGTAATTTTCTCGCCAATTTTATAACCTGTACAAACTTTTAATTCTTCAAAGTCATCTAAAACATCAAGTTTGGTTAATGCAATTTCAGAAATTCCATTAATCATTACTGAATATTTCAATGCTACTAAGTCCAACCAACCGCATCTACGTGGTCTGCCTGTAGTTGCTCCAAATTCGAAACCATTTTTGCGAAGTTTTTCGCCAGTTTCATCTAAAAGTTCTGTTGGGAATGGACCATTTCCAACTCTTGTTGAATATGCTTTTACTACTCCAATGATTTTATTAATTGCAGTAGGTGGTATTCCAAGCCCTGTGCAAGCTCCACCTGATGTTGGATTTGAACTGGTAACAAATGGATAGGTGCCGTGATCTACGTCGAGTAATGCACCCTGTGCACCTTCAACGTAAATAGTTTTACCTTCAGCAATTGCATTATTCAAATATAAAGTTGTGTCAGTAATATATGGGTCTAATTTTTTATCGAATTCAATATATTTTTCAATCATTTCTTCAACGTTCAAAATATCGTGACCATAAACTTTGGAAAGAATGATATTTTTTTCTGCTAATGAAATTCTTAATTTCTCTTCAAAAACTTTTCTATCGAGCAAATCTACAATTCTAACGCCAACTCTTTTTGCTTTGTCAATATATGCTGGACCAATACCTCTTCCGGTAGTTCCAATTGGTTTGCCTTCTTGAGATTCAGAAACTTTATCAAGTAATTTATGATAAGGCATAATCAAATGAGCTTTATGGCTAATAAATAATCTACCTTTAATCTTGATTCCGTGACCTTCTAACATTTCAATCTCTTCTAATAAAGCATCTGGGTCAATTACTACGCCATTACCAATTATACAGATTACATCTTCAGTTAAAATTCCAGAAGGAATCAAATGAAGAACATATTTTTTACCATCTATAACAATTGTGTGACCAGCATTTGCTCCACCCTGATAACGGGCAACAATTTCTGCGTCACAGCAAAGTAAATCAACAATCTTACCTTTTCCTTCATCGCCCCATTGAGAGCCGACAATAACATTTACAGGCATTTTATTTCCTTATTTTTTATTTTTTTCTAATTATTTGCAGTTTTCAAGAGCAGTTTCTACATTTGGAAACACTTTAAAAACTTTATCTAAATGAGTGATTTGCAATAAATTCGTAATTTTTTCAGGTAAATTACAAAGAAACATAGTAATATTATATTTCTTCAATGTGCTGATACCACTAACCAACATACCCAATCCAGAGCTATTCATTAATTCAACCTGAGTCAATTCAATTATAACAAATTTAAGATTTTGGTTACCCAATGCTTCAAGTTCTTTAGTAAAAGCTAAAGCATCATTTCCTCCAAGAATAAAATTCGATAGAGAAATTACAGCGGTTTCTTTGTTGTCCGGGTGTATCTTGCAAAAATATATAAAATCTTCAAACATTATTTATTCTTTTCTAAAATAACATATATAAAGTACAAAATTAACACAATTAAACGAATAAAACATTAAAAA
>CAIWET010000059.1 GCA_903911805.1 uncultured Ignavibacteria bacterium
CACTTCTCAGACCAAAAAAAGTTGGAGTAAGTGAGCAAATTCAACAAAATATTTCAATTTCAAATTTAAAAGATTTAATTATTATTGATAATAAATCTGAAATAACAGAACAAGCAGAATTTAAACTATTTGATCTAAAAGGTAAAGAAATATTTAGAAATTCAATATTTTTAACATTTGAAACAAATAAAGTCTTAATTCCAAAATCCATAATTAATGGTTCATATTTCTTTCATTTAATTTCAAAAAGCATCAATATTACTCAAAAAATAATGATTCAGAGGTAAGTTATGAAAAAGATATTTTTGATTTTATTAATAAATATGAGTTTTATTTTTGCTCAAAATAGCGACCCAACTCAATTAAAGTGTTTATTGAATTTACAAAATCAATAAAAAAAAGCCCCGAATTTCTTCGGAGCTTATAATTCTGCTATAATCAAACATTACCTTGTTTCTTAGTCAACAACAGTATAATCTGCTTCTTCTACGTTTGATTTTCCGTCATCCTTTTTAGGTTCTTGCTGAGCACCAGCACCTGGATCTGCTCCTGGTTGAGCGCCAGCTTGTTGATACATATTAGTAGAAACTTCACTCCAAATTGCATTCAAAGCGTCGATTGCAGTTCTGATATTTCCCATATCATTGGATTTTATAGCTTCTTGTAATTTATCTTTAGCAGCTTCAATTTTAGTTTTTGATTCTGCTGGCATTTTATCGCCAAGTTCTTTCAATTGTTTATCAGTTGAATAAACTAAGTTATCAGCCTGATTTTTCATATCAATTTCTTCTTTTTTCTTTTTGTCGTCAGCAGCATTGTCAGCAGCATCTTTCTTCATTTTTTCGATTTCATCTTTTGCTAACCCGCTTGAAGATTCGATTCTGATATTTTGCTCTTTATTAGTTGCCTTGTCTTTAGCCATTACAGCTAAAATACCATTAGCATCAATATCAAAAGTAACTTCAACCTGAGGAATGCCTCTTGGTGCTGGTGGAATGCCGTCAAGATGGAATCTTCCCAATGATCTATTATCTCTTGCCAAAGGTCTTTCACCCTGCAATATATGAATCTCTACTGAAGTCTGACTATCCGTTGCTGTAGAGAAGATTTCTGTCTTTCTTGAAGGAATAGTTGTATTAGATGGAATCATTGGAGTGAATACACCGTTCAATGTTTCAATACCTAATGTTAATGGAGTCACGTCAAGTAACAATACGTCAGTAACGTCACCTGAAAGTACGCCACCTTGAATTGCTGCTCCAACTGCAACTACTTCATCAGGATTAACACCTTTTGAAGGTTCTTTACCGAAGAAACCTTTTACTAATTCCTGAATTTTAGGAATACGAGTTGAACCTCCAACCAAAATCACTTCATCAATTTGAGAAGGTGACATTTTGGCATCTTTTAATGCTTTTTCTACAGGAGCTAATGATTTAGCAAATAAATCTTCGCAAAGAGATTCAAATTTAGCTCTAGTAATATTCAATGTAAAATGCTTTGGTCCATCTTGAGTTGCTGTGATAAATGGAAGATTTACATCAGTTGCAAGCATCTGAGATAATTCGATTTTAGCTTTTTCAGCAGCTTCTCTTAATCTTTGGAGTGCCATTGCATCTTTTCTTAAATCAATATTCTCTGCTTTTTTGAATTCGTCTGCTAAATAGTCAATAAGTCTGTGGTCAAAGTTATCGCCACCAAGGTGAGTATCGCCATTTGTAGATTTTACTTCAAAAACGCCATCACCAATTTCTAAAACTGATATATCGAATGTACCGCCGCCTAAGTCATAAACAGCAACGGTCATATTTTTGCCTTTTTTATCTAAACCATAAGCCAAAGCTGCAGCAGTAGGTTCGTTGATAATTCTTCTAACTGTCAAACCAGCGATTTCTCCAGCATCTTTAGTTGCTTGTCTTTGAGCATCATTGAAATAAGCAGGAACTGTGATAACAGCTTCAGTTACTTTTTGACCCAAATAATCTTCAGCAGTTTGCTTCATTTTTTGAAGAATCATTGCAGAAATTTCTGGAGGAGAATAAGGTCTTCCATCGATTTCAACTTTAATAGAAGCATTATCGCCAGAAGCTTGAACTTTATAAGGTACCATTGAAGTTTCTTCGTGAACTTCGCTGAGCTTTCTGCCCATAAATCTTTTAATAGAATATACTGTGTTTGTTGGATTTGTAACTGACTGTCTTTTTGCAGCTTGTCCAACTAATCTTTCGCCATTTTTAGAAAAGCCAACCATAGAAGGAGTTGTTCTTCCACCTTCGGAGTTAGCAATAACAACAGGAGTTGTACCTTCCATTACTGATACGCAAGAGTTGGTAGTTCCTAAGTCGATTCCAATTATTTTTCCCATTTTATTAACCTTTCCTGTTAATTTGTCATTATTATATGTTAAATTGTCTTATTCTTATTTTAAATATCATCTTTAATAATACAAATATATATATGACAAAA
>CAIWET010000060.1 GCA_903911805.1 uncultured Ignavibacteria bacterium
AGTTAAATCTAATTAAATATAATTAAAAAGTACAATTTGAATTAATACTTTTAATCTTTTCACAATTATTTCTTCCTGAGATAATAGAATAACTTGTAAATTAACTTTGTATGTCTAATCCTTAACACAGTTCGTAATATCACAATATTAAAAGATTTACAAAATTAAAAAAAATAATTTCAAAAAATAAAAAAATCTTTTGACTGAAAAGCAAATTATTGTTAATTTGCGAAAATTAAAAAGTTAGTTTAGATTAAATTATTAATTAGGATTATATGACAATGAAAACTTCGTGGATTATTAGAATTGTATTGCTTTGTTTTCTTGCAATTTCGACCACTTTAAATTCACAAGAAAAGCTCGGAATCGAAGAACATTTAGGTCAACAATTGCCATTGGACTTGAAATTTGTTAAATCAAATGGTGATACTGTTGAATTGAAAAGTTTAGTAAACAAACCCACCATTTTCTATTTTGTTTACTTTCATTGCGGTGGAATATGTAATCCAATGCAAAATGCTGTTGCTGATGGCATTTCAAGATTAAAACTAGAAGCAGGTCAAGATTACAATATCATAACAGTTTGTTTTGATCCAAAATCAACAACTGACGATGCCAAAAATTGGATGAATAATACCAAAGAAGTAATGAACAGATATATCCCTAATGGTGCATGGAATGTATTAATTGGTGATAGTTTAAATATTAAAAAGTTAGCTGATGCTGCAGGTTTTTATTATAAACCTGATGGTAGAGGTGATTTCATACATGCTGGAACGATATTCACGATATCTCCTACTGGACACATTTCAAGATATTTATATTTTGATAAATACTTCAACCCATTTGATTTGAAAATGGCTTTATTCGAAGCTGGCAAAAGCGAATCAAATCCAACTATCAGAACTGTATTGCAATACTGCTTCAGTTATGATCCAAAAGGCAAAACATACGTATTCAATGCAACTAAAATCATAGGAGTTTTTATGCTTTTAGCTGTTGGAGGATTCTTTGCCTATCTAGTAATTTCAGGAAAAAAAAGAAATAATATTAATTAATCTATTCATTCAAGAGGTACACGATGAATAAATCTGCAGATGCTTCAAATTATGTGAGCTATCTGGATTATAAAGGTAAGCACACAGGAATATGGGCTTGGCTTTTATCTACAGATCATAAAAGAATTGGTCTAATGTATTTGATGGGGATAATTGTATTTTTTACTGCTGGAATGACACTCGGTGCTTTATTAAAAACCGAGATGTTAACAGCAGGAAGAACAATTATGGATCCACAAACTTATAATGCAGTATTTACGCTGCACGGTATAATAATGATTTTCCTTGTTATTATACCTGGAATTCCTGCTGCGTTTGGTAACTTCTTTTTACCAATTATGATTGGTGCAAAAGATGTTTCTTTCCCGAGATTAAATCTTTTATCATTTTGGTTGTATATAATTGGAGGAGTATTAGCTCTTTCATCACTCTTTCTTCAGGGTGGACCAATTGATGTGGGTTGGTCTTTTTATGTGCCTTATGCAATTAGAACAAATTCTAATGTATCATTGGCATTATTCGCGGCATTTATTTTGGGATTCTCATCAATTCTAACAGGCTTGAATTTTGTTACAACTGTTCATCGTTTAAGAGCGCCAGGAATGACATTTTTTAAAATGCCATTATTTATTTGGGCTTTATATTCAACAGCTTGGATTCAGGTTATTGCAACTCCTGTTGTTGGTATAACAATTGTATTAGTAATTCTAGAGAGAATGTTTGGTATTGGAATTTTTGATCCAGCATTGGGCGGCGATCCTATATTATTCCAGCACTTATTCTGGATATATTCTCATCCTGCAGTATATATTATGATATTACCTGCTATGGGTGTTGTTTCTGAAATTATTCCAACTTTTACAAAAAGAGAAATTTTCGGATATAAAGCAATTGCTTATTCTTCATTATCTATTGCATTTATTGGATACTTCGTTTGGGCTCACCATATGTTTACATCTGGTATGAGCGATATAGCAAGAGCTGTATTTTCATTATTTACTTTTTTAGTGGCTATTCCTAGTGGTGTTAAAGTATTCAATTGGGTAGCAACTATGTATAAAGGGTCAATTGATGCAAAAGTACCATTCTTGTTTGTGGCTATGTTTATAGTTCTATTCTCAATTGGTGGATTAACTGGATTAGTTTTAGGAAATTTAGCAACAGATATTCACGTTCACGGAACATATTTTGTTGTGGCACATTTCCATTATGTAATGTTTGGCGGCACAGTGATGATCTTATTTGCTGCACTCCATTATTGGTTCCCAAAAATGTTTGGAAAAATGTATAATGAAAAAATTGCAAAATTTGCACTTGTGTTTATTTTTATTGGTTTCAATACAATGTACTTTACTATGTTCATTTTAGGATACCAAGGAATGCCAAGAAGATATTGGGATTATTTACCAGAATTCCATAATCTTCAATTTATTTCAGCAATCGGTGCATTTATTATGGTAACTGGATTTTTGATTTTAATTTTTAATCTTTTACATGGATTATTAAAAGGTCCAAAAGCTGAGCAAAATCCTTGGGGTGGCGTGACTTTAGAATGGACTGTACCATCACCACCAACAATCGAAAACTTTGATGAAATACCTGTTATCGAACACGGACCTTATCATATTTATAAGGAAGGGCAAATAAAATGAGTTCAAATGCAGAATTAGAATTAACTCAAAACGAAATGCAAGAAGTTGAAGCTTCTCATCACGAACATACTGAACACGTGCATAGAGATGATTTTGCTTCTAAAATGGGAATGTGGCTTTTCTTATTAACAGAATTGCTGTTATTTGGAGGTTTATTTATTCTATATATGGCTTATAGATTTCAATATTCACACGATTTCCATATTGCTGCCAAAGAATTAAATGTAGGAGTAGGAACATTAAATACTATTATCCTTTTAACTAGCTCATTATCAATGGCTTTGTCAATTATTGCTTTGCAAAAAGGTAAAAAGAATTTATCAATAAATTTACTTTGGTCAACAGTTGGCTTAGCTGGATTCTTTATGGTTAATAAATTTTTTGAATGGTCAGCAAAATTTGCTCACGGTCTTTATCCGGGATCAGCACATTTATTAGAAAAAGAAAAAGGCGAAATTATATTTTATGGAATGTATTTTACAATGACGGGCCTACACGGATTACACGTTCTAATCGGAATGGCTCTAATTCTTGTTGTGATTTACAGAATAAAATCTGGAACAATCAATGCAGACAAATACATTGTTATGGAAAATTCTGGATTATATTGGCATTTAGTTGATTTAATCTGGATATTTTTATTCCCGTTATTTTATTTAATTCATTGATTAGTATTAACAAATAAGTAAAAGGAAATAATATGAGCGCACATTCAGAAAATGAACATGTAATCGGGTATATGCCCTATATTACAATTTGGTTAACACTAATCGGTTTAACAATTTTGACAGTTTCTATTTCATTATTTGACTTCGGAACATTAACAATAATTGTTGCAATGATAATTGCAATTATTAAATCAATTTTTGTTATCAATATTTTTATGCATATTAAATATGACAGTAAAGTATTTTTAGGATTTATAATTGCAGCATTGGTGATTTTATTGGTGTGTTTGGTTTTCACAGCAACTGATGTATTTTTTAGATAGGAAAGAGGAGAAATAAAATTATGTTTAATGGACCAACACAATACGCTTCAGATGTAGATTCGATAATGTTTTTTATTATTGCAGTATCTGTTGGATTTTTAGTAATCGTAACAGTTGCAATGATATACTTCATTTTTAGATATAACAAAAAAAGACATCCTCAGGCAAGAGACGTAAAAGAAAGTGCTATTCTAGAAGTTGTTTGGATAGCAATTCCAACCATCTTGGTATTATTTATGTTCTATTTTGGCTTACAAAGCTTTTATGGAATAAGAGAAATACCAGCTGATGCTTCAAATATTAAGGTAATAGGAAGAATGTGGCAATTTAGCTATGCTTATCCAAATGGCAAAAAATCTGATACTTTATTTTTAGCAAAAGGGAAAAATTATAAATTAGATTTGATTACAACAGATGTAAATCATAGTTTCTTTATACCAGCTTATAGAATAAAAGAAGATTTATCAGCTGGAAAAACAAATTATATGGTATTGAAGCCAGCAGAAACAGGTGAATTTGATATTGCTTGTTCAGAGTATTGCGGTTTGAATCACTCTAAAATGTATTCAAAATTAATTGTTTTGGAGGAAAATCAATATAATGAATGGTTAAATCAAGGCATTAATAAAAATACTGATTCAACTAAAACAACTAATGCTGCGGAGAAAAAGTGAAACAATATATATTAGATTTATTAAATTTAACTAAAATCAGAATTACATTTTTTGTAGCTTTTTCAACTTCAGCCGGATTTATTATGGGTGGAGGAACGAATTATGCAGATATGGTATTTTTGATTATTGGAGTTTTTCTTTTAGCTTGCGGTTCTGCAATACTAAATCAATTGCAAGAGTGGAAATTAGACAAGGTAATGAATAGAACAAAATCAAGACCTATTCCTTCTGGAAGAATTTCTAAAAGTCACGCATTGATTTTATCGATTTTACTTGTTGGTTTTGGAGAAATGATATTATTCCAAGTATCTGGCTGGGCAACATTTAATTTAGGAATAATAGCATTATTATGGTATAATGCTATATATACTCCTATGAAAAAAATTACTTCATTGGCAGTTGTTCCTGGTGCTTTAATTGGAGCTATCTCGCCTTGGATTGGCTGGGCAGGCACAGGATCAGATGTCTTTTCACTTACAATGATTTCTTTGGGATTCTTCTTTTTTATTTGGCAAATTCCTCACTTTTGGCTTTTATTATTAATTTATGATAAAGACTATGAAGAAGCTGGATTTCCAACATTAACACAGAAATTTTCGCATAGACAATTAAAGAGAGTTACATTTGTTTGGATAATGGCTTTAGCTGTTAGCTGTATGCTTATTCCATTGTTTGTAACTGCAAATCATACTATTACAATTCCAATTCTGTTTTTAGCAGGATTTGGATTAATATGGCAGGCATTACCACTGCTCAATCAGTATTTTGAAGGTAATAAAGCAATTAAATTAACATTTATGTATGTGAATGTTTATGTAATGCTAGTTACGATAATTTTATCAGTTGATAAATTAATAATTAATTAAGAGGTATAAATGGAATTTTTAAATAACTTAATATTGCCGGTTTCAATAAACAATTTGAATTTATTATCATATTTATTCATTTTGGGAAAAATAATATTTTTTGCTTATTCCGGAGTAATTCTTGTAAGTACTTTTTATTCGATTTCTAAAAGAAACAACTCATCTGAAATAAATTATAATAAAGAGTTTACAAATTTAGCAGCATTTAATCATTTATTACCTTATGGTTTGAGTGTATTGCCATTTTTTGCGATATTATTAATTTGCTTTATTTTAATGAATAATATTCAAACTGAAGTGAAATCTTATCTTTTCCTTTCATTTTTAATTTATGTATTTGGAATAGTATTATTTTCAATTCATAAACAAAGTGTTAATAAAGGATCTAATGAATCGACTTGGGGAAATTCAAGTTTAATCTTGCAATTTGTAGCATTAGTAGTCTTTTCATCAATTACTTCAGGCATGGAAGTAAGAGACAACTGGTTTGCTGATAAGACTTTAATTCAAACAATATTTAATTTCAATTCAATTATTGATTTGTTATTGTTTATTTTGTTCTCGATATCATTTACTAATATTTCATTTATTTATAAAATGAAAGAGAATAAATTTGAAGATGCAGCAGAATTTAAATCAATGAATAAAACTGCAATTTATTGCTTAGGTGCATTACTATTGGTATTCAATATTAATTTCTTTAGTGTAAATCAAATCGGTTATTCATCATTTTCATTCGTATTTGGTGTAGCTGCTGTTGCATCTATGATTTTGCAATTAGTATTGCTTTATATTGATGGTGAAAAATTAAATCATAATAAGAGCTTTTGGGGCTTTTCGAATGCTATTTTATTTTTTGCATTAATAAATATTGCTAACTTCTCATTTTTCTCTTATGCATCAGAAAAACAAGTTAATAAAGTAGCTGCAGCTTATGATAAAATTGATGCTGAGTATAAATTAGCTCATTCAAAAGTTGAAATTGATGGCAAAGAAATTTATCAAGCAAAATGTATGGCTTGTCATAAATATGATCAAAAATTAGTGGGTCCTCCACATAAAGATGTTATGATTAAATATGCTGGTAAACAAGAAGCTATGATTCAATTTATTTTAAAGCCTGTAAAGGTTGACCCTGCATATCCAGATATGCCTCAACAGGGTTTAACACCTGCTGAAGCTAAAGCTGTTGTAGAGTTTATGTATAAAGAATATGGCGAAAA
>CAIWET010000061.1 GCA_903911805.1 uncultured Ignavibacteria bacterium
GTGGGGCGAGTGGTGGTCATTATAAAAAGAGATGGACACACCCCCTTTCCCCCTCTTGATAGAGGGGGAATAAAGAAAAAGAAGATTCCTGCTTTCTCAGGAATGACAAATTCAAAATTAATTTAACCAGATTCTTCGCTTTGCTCAGAATGACGCATAAAAAAAGACAGGTCTAAGACCTTTCTCTAGAAATCACAATGCCTCTATCAAATTCTATTATAAATAACCATTATTTATTAAATAAAGTACTGCTTGTTTGAATGCATCAATATCCCAATCAGTATTGGCTGGTTCAATCGTTAAATTATGGGTTTTGCCGTCAAATTCGGTGAAAGCTTCCATATATTTATTCTTTTGTCTTTCTTGTTTGTCTGCTGAAATTGTAACAACAGCTGCTTGAGTACCGTTTAAAAATCTAACTCTATAGATGTTTTTGGTGGTTATCATCTTGTCGTTTCTGTCAGAAACCATATCAAATTTTGCGATTGAAATGCCACCCTGAGTAATATCTCCGTAACCCTGATTGATTTTAACTTCTTTCGTCATTTCTCTTCTTACTTTCAATGCACCTGGATTGAATTTTGCAGGTCTTGGGTTGTTTTTTACAAAGTTCCCAACATCAATCGATTTTAAAGATGTTGGAGAAAGTAAGTTGTTATTAATTACAGTTTCACAAACGCCAATTGTGGTAAAAGAGTAATTTGCATAAGCTCTCATACCAGTTGAATTACCAAAGAAAATAAATTCGTGATGATCTGTTGTTTTGCCGTCACCTGATGAATAAGGTAGCACGTCAAATGCTTTTTCGCCTGTAATTGTGCTGAAATGATAAAAAGGAGAGAATGAAATTCCATCCATTTTCAATAATGAATAGGGCTCGCCTTTAAAATAAACAGTATCCAAACTAACAACTACATCTTTATTAATACGTGATGAGGCAATCATTTCAAAATGCTTTGAAGCATCTGTATTCACTTTGCTGCTTCCACAACTTGTTGCAAATATTGTACTTGCGATTATTAAACTTAAAATTAAGTAAGATTTTTTATTCATAATTCTTCCAATTATTATAATACAACTAAAGAATCAATGACACATAAAGTCGATATTTAGTTCTTATAAAAGATAAAATGTTCTGATTATTTAATATAAAAGGTGTTTCTTTCGGATTTTCATAAATCCTTCAAAACCTTTATTGATGAGCTTCAAAATTTTTGCGTCTGTTCCTTTGGTTACAATCAAATCATATAGCTCGTCATTGCCAGTAACTTTTTTGAACATAATTTTTCCATTGTCTGGGATAGTTTTATCGTTAAAAATTTCTGGATAGAGCTTTCTGATTGACAAAAATATTTTGAATCCATTAGTATAAGGGGCAAAGTCATTTTCTTGATTGAACATAAGCTGATAACCCTTATATTCTTTTTTGGGATCTTTTAAGTTGTGAGTTCTAAAACTTAAAGGCTTAAGATGCATTCCAGGAATATCATATCTTTTTAATTCTTTGTCGATTTTATCAGTTTCAAAATTCAATTTACCTAATAATTGGAATGGTTTATCGGTTCCAATACCGATAATAACAGTACCAATTTCACCAAAAATGCCAAGCACAGCCATACCGCGAATTGCATCAACAGTCGGGATATTTGGGGAAGTTGGATGCCACTTCAATTTAGTATCTTCCCAGGTCATATATCTGTGCCAATTTTTCATTTTAATTACTTGAAGATTGCATTTTCTGGCTTTTCCGTCAGCATCTTTTGGAAGCCAACTCTCGGCATTGAACATCATTGCGAGTTCTCCGATGGTACATCCGTGAATATAGCTGATTGGAGCAATTCCAACGAATGTTT
The DNA here is from genome assembly GCA_903911805.1 of uncultured Ignavibacteria bacterium. Lineage (GTDB taxonomy): Bacteria > Bacteroidota > Ignavibacteria > Kapaibacteriales > UBA2268 > CAIWET01. The sequence continues at coordinate 1,854 of CAIWET010000061.1, forward strand.
CTTTGCCTTTTTCTACCACGTTGCCATCGACAACCATTCCACCAATTGGATTTGGCCTATCAAGAACAATCACTTTTTTGCCATATTCGGCAGCAGCATCCATCACTTTATAAAGAGTGCTGATGTAAGTATAAGAACGAACTCCAACATCCTGAATATCAACAATCACAATGTCACATAAGTCCATTTGAGCTTTACTTGGGCGACGATTTGCACCATAAAGCGAAAAAGCAGGAACACCGAAAATCTCGGCATTATCAACTTTTTTACCAGCTGCTACATTAGAATAATAGCCGTGCTCTGGGGTAAAGATTGCAGTAAGTTCAAATTCATTAGACTTTAATATCTTTTCTAAAGTGATTTCGTCATTGTTAGTATGAGCAGATTGATTGGTGAGTAGTGCAACTTTTTTATTTTTAATATCTTTATAATTAGATTCGATTAAAACATCAATACCAAGCTTGATTTTTGGTTGCTTTTTCAGCATAAAAGAGTAAGAGTTTGTAAAAAAACCTACAAGAAAAAATATTATTAAGCTTTGTTTAAATTTCATCTAAAAAAATAATTACTAGTAATAAAAATCGTGCCAAATTAACTAATTTTTGCTAATTATATACCATTGCTTATTTTTTAAATTCATTTTTGTAAGAGACAGGTCTAAGACCTGTCTTTTTTTATACCGTCATCCTGAACGAAAGTAAAGGATCTGGTACAATATTTTCGTATGTTATGCCTCACTTCGGTGCGGCATCTACGTTTGAAAATATTGGTATTAAAAACGAACACAACACGCCCCACCCTAAATCCCTCCCCTTGAAGGGAGGGACTTGAAAGAAAAGGATTAGTAGCTCAATCATCCCTGATTGAGTGAATGCGCAGCATTTAAATAAATACCGTCATCCTGAACGAAAGTGATGAATCGCGTTTAATTAATTTGTATGTCATGCCTCACTTGATGCGGCATCTACGTTTGAAAATAATGGTATTAAAAGTGACCACACCACGCCCCACCCTAAATCCCTCCCCTTGAAGGGAGGGACTTGAAAGAAAAGGATTAGTAGCTCAATCATCCCTGATTGAGTGAATGCGCAGCATTTAAATAAATACCGTCATCCTGAAC
>CAIWET010000062.1 GCA_903911805.1 uncultured Ignavibacteria bacterium
AATTTAGATACTATATATATATTTTGAGGTTAAAATGAAAGCTCTATTTAATCCTTATTTAAGCAACAAAGTAAGAAATATTTTTTTACTATTTGTATTTATTTTAATTGCAAGTTTTATTATTACTCCACTTCGAGCTGAAACCGCTGACTCAATATTCACCAGCTTAGAACAAGTTCTTAATATTGCACCAGATTCGACATTTAAATCTAATGGCAATAAAGCGTATATTTACAATCGAACTATTGTATCCAGAGAAGTGGAAGTTAGGGTGTTTTTTGATCAAAATCCGAACTATTCCGATAAAAATAATGTATTTATGTTGGTAATGAAGGACTTTCATGGTGTTGGAACTTATACTTTAGAAGAATTTGGAGGCAACGCTGGTCTATATTCTAATTGGTATGGCAATAACGATATTGGCACACTTGAAGGAACTGTAATCGTTGAAGAGTATGACAGTGCTTCATGGCATATTAAAGGATCGTTTGACGTAAGAGTTGGTACTGCTTGGAAGACTTCATCAGGACAGCATTCAAAAGGAACATTTAGAATTGGTTGGTCAAATAGCATTGTTGTTAAGCAAGGTGACCTATTTGATTTAGAAATTGGTAAATCTGTAAATCTTGATTTAACAATGTTAACCAAATCTTTACCTGTTTCTGGAGTTAATATTTTTATTAATGATTCAATTCAAACAAATGGAACTGAAATATTAATAGGAAAAACTGATGCAAATGGGAACATAAAATATCTAATTAAGACAGATAAAATCACTAAAGAGAAATTATATTCTATTCCTCTCAGAGCTGAAAAAGACGGCATTACTCTTGTTAGCAAACAAATAAAAATCAACGTAAAGTTTGCAAGCACCTGTTATAACATTTCCAATAAAAATGGTGTTGTGGTTTTTAGTATATGTGCAGTTGGGCTAGATCAATGGGAATTAAATGATGAAGAACCAACTTTAACATCTAAATATGGGGTTACAATCAACGATATCCTTTATTTTAATGGATCGGTGACTATTGATACTGTTGCTATGGGATTAAAAGCTGATGGAGAACTATCATTAAAAAACATTCCTTTACCTGGTGGAAAAAAAGGTGATTTTTCATTAGGAAAAGGAAAATTTGATATCAAATTAATTGGCGAAACAGGAATTTTAACGCTATTTGCTTTCACTGGCAAAGAAAAAGGATGCAAGCTCTTTGAAGGTTATGAAATTGATATAACCGATATTAAGCTTCTTGGTGGAAGAAATGCTCACGGAGCAGAAATTAGTGCTAAAATCAAAATTAATGGTTTAACCAAAACTTGCGGAATCATTGGTGGAGATGAATCTGAATTCGAAATTGAAGGCTTAGTTCTATCAACTGTTGATGGAATTAATCTTAAAGGATTAAAAATCAAGAATCTAGGTTTATATTATCCTGGCTTTTGTATGGAAGAATTTAGTTTTAAATATGAAAAGAAAGAAGATGTTTTATCTATAGGTGCTAAAGTAAAAATTCCAATTTGCACTATTGGTGGCGGATTTCAATTAGCAAAAGGTGCTTTAGATAGCATTGGTTGGAGCTTAGAAGTTAAGTATCCTCCATTAGTTGTATTTGCTCCATCAACAATTGGAATGTCTGGTTTTTATGGAAAAATTGATGGTTTTGCTAAAAACTCAGAGAAGCCCTTTGGTATAAAATTAGGTGGTATAATGTGCGATGCTGTTGTGCCAATTGCTTATTCTTTCAAAGTATATGGCGAATACAAACAACCTGCCTTTTTTGAATTAGGAGCTGAAGATATTTCATTTTTTAAAACTGGAGACTTTTGGCAAGTAGTCGGAGCTGGTAGTATTTCAGCAGATTTGAAAAAATATCTGTTTAAGATAAAAGCTGAATTAAAAGGTGGAACTGGCGATGGTGAAGTATATTATTTCAAAGGTAATGGAGAAATCGCATATTCTAAAAAAACAGAATCCGGTGGACTAGCTGGTCAATTAACGGGTGAATTAACTATTCCTGCAAGAGACGAAACTAAACCTGAAAGATGGATGAGTAAGAAATTAGGATTACCATATACTGCATCAGCTTATGCACGATTTTCGTATAAAGCAGGTAAAACTATATCTGGTGAAATTGATTTCGGTAAAGATTATGGAAATGTTTTATATTCAATGAATTTTGACAAAAATTATTTAGATCCTGATTTCCTATTTTTAAATATTCCAGCTTTAAATTCTTGGTTAGGCTTTAATGAGGATAAAGAACTTTTAGTTGAAAATACCAAAAATATTGACATTAAAAGTGATACAAAATTTGCTTTAATTATTAGAAACGATATCGTAGCTTTGCAATCTTCCAAATTGACAGATCCAGATGGAATTGTTTATAAATCAGATGTTGCAGATAAAAACGTAAGTTATTCATTGAGCGATAATAAATTAGAAGAATATTGGACTTTGATTGCTCCTAAAGTAGGAACTTGGAAATTAGCTTATACTCCATTAACTCCTAAAGATTCAATCGATGTTTATGGTATGCCTACAAATACAAAAAATAATTTTTCAATAATAGCTTCACAATCCGCAAAAAATATAACAATTTCTTGGGACAATTCTAAAATGGATGTTTCAGATTCTGTAGATATTTATTTCGACAATGACACTTTGAATTATGATGGTGAATATTTTGGAACTTTCCCAGCAACAGCTGGAAAAGCAACTATAATTGTTGACGAGTCTATTACTGATTGTAATTTCTATTTGTTTGCAAATTTGGTAAAAAATACGATAATTTATCCTGCCTATTCATCAAAATTATTCGTTAATCCAAGAGCAAAATATGCTGCACCTGTTGGTATTCAATCTTTTTATAATGGTGCAACTGGACAGTTAAAAGTCACTTGGTTGCCATCAACTGACCCACTGGTAATTGGATATATTATTAAAATTTCTGACGATAAGGGATTAGATTCAATTTTGACAACAGTATTTATAGATCAAAATTCTGCTCAATTCATTATCAATGGAGTAGATGGAAAAAATATTCAGATGACTTCATTTACCGAAAATGGTGAATCGGGATGTCCAGGTTTTATAAAAATATATAATGATGTTGCAGAAGAATTTACAAGTACCAGTAAAAGTCCAATTTTCGTATATCCAAACCCAGCAAGTGATTTTATAAAGATTCAGAATAATCCTGAATTTGGCGAAGTAAACGAAATTCAAATTGTTAATTTGATGGGAGAAAAATTACTTACTATTGATTTAATTAATAAAAATATCAAGAATGAAGCAATGTTGATTGATTTAAAAGAATTTAGTAATGGATTCTATTATTTAAAATTTGATGTAAATCAAACAACTTACACTGAACCATTTTTAATAATTAAATAATAGGAGATTTAAAATGAAAAAGTTAATGTTAATCGTGTTGCTTTTAATGGCAAGTAGTTCGCTGTTTTCGCAGCTTGAAGTTGTCTGGCAAAAAACTTTTCCAGAATACATCAATTTTGCTAAGTTTTCCCCTGATGGCAAATATATTTATTGTGCAGTTGGAACAACAATAAAAAAAATGGATGCACTTTCTGGAGAATATATTAGTTCATTTAAAAATGATAATGTTTCAGGGATATATGATTTAAAATTATCTAATCTAGGTAATATGATAGTAACACATAATGGTGGTGGTGGTATAAATCTATGGGATACTAGATCAGAATCTTGTATTTTTTCTTTGTTTTATGATGTTAGAAATATAGACATTAGCCCTAATGAAAAATATCTTATTTTCTCTACAAGTAGACCTATGCTAAATGTTGTCATCTGGGATATTGAAAAAAAATCTGTTGTTTACCAAAGAGACATCCCTGGCTATCCAATAAAAATGAAATATTCTAATGATGGTCAAATGTTTGCTTTAGGATATCCTTATCAAAAATGGAATCCTAATGGGGGATATGACAATTATGTAAAACTTGAACTTTGGGATGCTGAAAAATTGCAACTTATTAGAGTTTTACAAGATACTTTAGGTAGTACATCTGGATATTATGGTTTTGATTTCTCAACAAAAGATCAATATTTAGCTATTTTAGGATCTGTTTATTCAATTAATTTGATAACCTATATTTATAATATTTCAAACGGTGATGTAATCGAGATGACTGATAAAAGTAAGTCAAATTACAATTTCAGATTCACTAAAAATGATACAAAAATATACTATTACGGAAAAAAGCAATTGGAATTACAGAAACAAACAGGTGAAAAATATTTTTATACTGTATCAGATAAAACTATGGAAACCGGTGGGAATGAAAATCAATGGTATGTGCTTATGGGATTTGAAAAAGGATTTACTTTATTGAAAAGCTCAATTACATCTGTAAATGATGAGTCTGATGTTCCTTATTTGATTGTTAATTATTCACTTGATGGAATAATACGATTAAAATGCAGTTACGAAGTAGAGCCACCTCTTGAATTAACAATATGTGATTTGGAAGGCAAAATTATTTATAATTCAAATGAAGCTGATTTAAATTCTACAAAAGAAATGAATTTCAAAGTCAGTTTACCTAATGGGACTTATATTATAAAAGCTAAAACAAGAAATAGGATTTATACTCAAAAATTTCAAGTTTTGAGGTAAATATGAAAAAGCTATTTTTGATTTTTTTTATAATTTCAATTTCAAATGCACAAGATTTCGAACCATCCCAAACACCTATAACAATTAATGGGAATTCTAATTATTATATAAGTAGTGATTCAATTCTTTTCAAACAGAAGCATTTTTTAAAGGGTTGGCATTGGGAAAGAGATAAAATGCTGACTAAAAGAATGAATATGAATCAATCTGATATATCGAGTAATGAATTAAGAAATCAGGCTGTTGATTATGCAGACAGTATATATTTAATTATTCGACCAGACGGAAGCTCACATTCTGTTGATGCAGATATGTTAAATGCAAGAGCAATACAATATTCACCAGCATTAAAAATTCATAGAAATAATCCTGAAGAATTAGTAACTAAACCGAATGATAAAAAAAATGAAGTATTTGGTTTTATGCATATATTAGGAGATACAGTTTCAGATTCTAACTCAGATTTGTACAATAGCTTGTTAATAACAGGTTCTAAAGTCAGTTCATTAAAAGATAGTATTATCTTATCTGATCCTTGGCCTTCGAATTCTTTAAATATATTAAGTTCAATAAATATAGATACTGTATTAGATAATTATCTAAGCAGAACACTGTATTTTTCAATTAATATGAAAAAACTTGATAATACTCAATTAAACGACTCAAATGTCCTTAAGATAGAATTGCCATATTCCTTAGGTTATGGTAATATTTCCAGATATATTCAGTTTGATTCAATACCTAGTTATAACCCAAATGACACTAACCAATCAAATAGAGGTATTTATAGAAAATTAATAGATATCACAGGTGATACTGCCATTTATATAAAAAGAAATATGTTGCCAAGAAATAATTCTAATATTACAATTTCTGGCTTTTTTAGATTAATTAAAAGTGGTGACCATAATGATGAATTAAAAAATGGTAATCCTGAAATAGATAAAATCGATTCACTAAAAATAAAAATAACATATTTAGGTAATGCAGAAATTGCAATAAATTGGCTACGATTTGAAACACCTCACGCACAAAGATTTTTAAGAGGATATTACGACTGCACAATTATTAATAATGTAAGAAATGATTTAAAAATATGCGATTCAGCCAGGATTAAAGGTAAAGGAATTAAACCATTAAGATATAACTTAATTGTAGAAGGCTCTCTTCAAAATTGGATAGCAGAAAGGTATTTCAACAAATTAATAGGAAATATAGGAACTAATGAGGTTGGAATATCTTTTCCAAAGCATTATGAAAGATATGTAAATCCATCAGACAGATGGTTTGGTTTGTTCGGTTTGCCTGCTCATATTTCAGCACCATATTTTAAAAATAATATTGAAGACACTGTAGGAAGTGTAAATGGATTAGGGTTGAAAAATGGTTATATGGGGTTAGATAGTATTCAACATAAGCCAGTTTATGACTCTCTGAATAATTATCTTTACTATTACAATAAATTTCATCAAACAAAAAATGATCAAAATTCAAACTATGAAACACATTTAGTACATATTGATACTTTGTATCCAATTAATTATTTTAGAAATCAACCAAATGATCTTGAAAGATATAGGCAAGTTTTAAATTTGTCTGCTAATGCTGGTAGAGGTTCTTGGTTAAATGCAATCGAAACATATTCAAATACATTTACAAATGATTTATATAAAGATTTTATTTATTCAGATAAAATGTGGTGGGTTCAATTATTTTCTCATTTATGGTGGGATAAATTCACATATAATAATAGAAATATAATGACTCAAACAAATAGACCATTTACAGGTGAAGAATTGAGATTTAGTTCTATATATCCAATCATACTTGGAGCAAAGGGGATACTTTATGATTGCAGTAAAAGTGGTGGAAAAGGATATTTTTATGAAGGAAATGATTTAAAGTTTGAGAGACCAAAACCAGCAATTGATGATTGGGATTTTCATTCAGATTCCACAAAAGCAAGATTGAATTTATTATCAGATTGGGAATATTTAAAAGATGATTCAGTTGGAAGAGATTATTTTAGATTATCAGGAGAAACTTGTGGATTGGATACATCAAGGATTTGGAATCTTAATAGTGCAGCAAATTTCTTAGGTATTCCAGTTGAAAGAATTTATCAAGGAAAGAAGTCAGTACGCATCGAAATGCGTAAGCTCCACGAATGGATAACAATAAATGATTCAGTTCTTATGAATTTAAAATTACGTAGTTATTATGCTCACGGATATAAAATATGGGAAAATTTTCATCCTAAATATAATAATAATCCTATTCGAAATATTGTAAAATTAGATTCTGTAAAAACAAGGAAACTATGGAATAATGGTTTTTTAGTTCCAAAAGATGAATACGAACCGAATGAATCATCTTTTTATGATATTACATTATTATCTCATACAAGCGATTCAGCTATGAATAATAATTTCTTTATTGGATATGCTAATCGTCGAACTAATCCGCTTATTTTAGAGTATGATACTTTAAAATTTTATTCAACAGCGGAATTTGATGAATTTGTAGTAAAAGATA
>CAIWET010000063.1 GCA_903911805.1 uncultured Ignavibacteria bacterium
GTTATTAAAATATTTCAAACCTGAACTAGTGAAAGAGAACATAAATGTGCATCAAAAAAGTATCTGATGAAACCCAATACTTTCGAGTTTTCATTGGTCAATTAAGAAAGAAAATAAAAGATGATCATGCAAAACCAACATACTTAAAAACAATTACTGGTGTTGGGTATGTTTTGCAAAATAAAGATTGACTCCATAACTAAAAAAGTTATTGGCTAACAATTATTTAATCTTTAGACTTTTTCCTCATTTTTGTATTGTTGGAATTTAATAAAAATTTGAACCATATTTACAAATATATGCAAAAATATGAACGAAAGAAAGTGCATGGTAAGATAAAATTACGGATGTATTTGTATGTAGAAAGAAAATAATTTGAATTTGTATTGAAATTTCAGATTCTTTAAAATGTTGAGAATTAATTTTTTATGTAGAATGATTTGAAATAACATGATTGAGATCAGCCCAAATTAGATATGAGCTGAACTCAAATATTTTCTATTTCCTGCTCTTTTTTTTATCAACTGACATTCTTCTAAGTGCAATCCATGTATCAGCTTCTGATTCTAATTCAGACATAGAAAAAAATCTATTCTCCGAATCTAATACATAAAAATCTACATCGCTTCTTTTAAAAAAGACTTTCTTATCCTTTCTGTAAAAAGGAATTCTATTTTTCTGAATATACTTATAAACTGTACTTATAGCAACACTAAGATATTTACTAACTTCTGCTATATTCATAAATGGTTTTCCACCATGAATCTCAAACTAGCTTTGGACTTATTCTCGAATAAATTCCCTAATCTCTTCCATAGAATAGAATTCTAGTGCTTGCATTTCGACCTCCAAGAATTTTAAAACTTGATAATTAACTTTAGATAAATAATTAAAAATGGACATCAATACTCATAGACTTTAAGTCAAAGATAAGTAAATATTAAGAGGGGGCTCGAAACCCCCTCCTATTGTTTATTAATTAGATGTTTTTTTGTCCAGTTGTAAACTGCTTGATCTGTTAGGTTATATTTTTTTGCTATATATCTTTGTGAGACACCATTTTTTAGCATCGACTCAATCTCTATTTTAAACTCATCAAGTTTACTTTTGCCAGAACCTTTAGGTCTACCCAATTTAACACCTGCTAATTTTCTGGCTTGTAATGCTTCACGTGTTCTATCTTGCAAAAGTTTCTTTTCTATAGATGCAGATAATCCAAAAGCAAATGCTAATATCTGAGATTGAATTGAATCATCAAGTTGCCAATTTTCTTTTATAGCATAAACAAAAATTTGATTTTTTAATAAAATACTTAGTATCTCGAAGATCTCATAACTACGGCGTGATAACCTAGAAATTTCAGGTATTAATAAACAGTCGCCAGCATTAAGTTCCTGTACTATCTGATATATCTTTCTATCTTTCCAATGAACTGATCCAGATTTAATTTCTTCAATTATTTCAACTTCTCCGAGCTTCTTATCATGAGCGAATCTTAAAATATCATTGATATTCTTATCTGTATTTTGTAAGGTTGTACTCACTCTAATATATGCTATTGTTCTTCTTTTTTCATTCATAAGTGAAATAGTATATTATTGAATTTAAATTATTA
>CAIWET010000064.1 GCA_903911805.1 uncultured Ignavibacteria bacterium
AGACAGGTCTTTAGACCTGTCTCTACAAAAACAAATTCCACTTTCTTTAAGCCCCTCCCTTCCAGGGGAGGGGTTTGGGGTGGGGCGAGTCGAGGTCGTTATTTTAAACCTAGATGCCGCATCAAGTGCGGCATGACACCACGAAAATATTGAACCAGATTCTTCGCTATGCTCAGAATGACGGCATAAAAAAAAAGACAGGTCTTTAGACCTGTCTCTACAAAAACAAATTCCACTTTCTTTAAGCCCCTCCCTTCAAGGGGAGGGGTTTGGGGTGGGGCGAGTCGAGGTCGTTATTTCAAACCTAGATGCCGCATCAAGTGCGGCATGACATACGAAAATATTGAACCAGATTCTTCGCTATGCTCAGAATGACGGCACAAAAAAAAAGAGACAGGTCTTTAGACCTGTCTCTACAAATAATAATTATTTCTTTTTATTAGAAAGAGAATGATAAAGATGCTTTAATATTATCCATTGTAAATGGTGCCAAAGTATTAACTGGCCAATTCATATGTTTAGTTCTTAAAGTATTGATTCCATAAGAAAGACCGGTTTGCAATACCCAACTTACTACTGGTCCAATTCCAGGAGCTTTTTCAATTACTTTATCCACAAATTTATCTACTAATGATGATGCTACTATTTCTGTTAATTCGCTTGCAGCCCAATACCAAAACATTGTTCTTGGGAATACGAATGATTTTTCATAACCAACATTGATTGAAATTGGATTATAGATGTTAATTTTGATACCATCTTCAGAAACTGTTCCAAATCTGAAATTATCTCCAAAATCTCTCATTTTTTGATTGTCTTTTGCTGCAAATGGAATTGAAGCATTTACTGTATCTTTGAATTCAGTACTTGTCCAGGACATTGCGCCAGAATTATATAAAATAATATCAGAATGTTCACCTAATTTCCAGCCATATCCGCTAGTACCACCAACGCCAAATCTCCATAAGCTTGTATTGATATCTCCATTTGTAGCTGTTGTTGCAAATGATGAGCTAATATTGCTTAAAAATAAATAAGGATATGAAATTTCTAAAATATTAGGACTTGCAACTAATGCTGTTTTTGATAAATAGCCTAATTTCAATTCAAAACCGGCAGCTTTAGCAAATTTTGATGAAAATTCATCTTGATGAATTTTTGGATTTGCCATAATATAATACAAATCAATTGTTGGAGAAGAAGTTTCATATTCATTGTATGTTTCACCATATTCAATGCCACTTATATCAAAACTATCCTCATTATTTGTTGAATCATATTCAACTTCGGCGCCTTGAATTATTTTGTTTTCTTCAGTTGTTGTAGTATCAGAAAAAGAAAGACTTTTGGCATTCCCAAAAGTTGTAAGGCATACTAAAGCCAATATTGTAATAAAAAGTTTCATTTTGCTCCTCAAAAAATAATTTACAATTTTCTATATTTTATTTACGATTACTTTAATATTTAGTTGCAAAAAATAGAAATTCAAAAATCTTGCTAATAATAAATTAAAGTACAAATATTTTCGTTTCTTTACTATTGTAAAAGGTTAGTATTAAAATGTTTTTGTGGTTGCAAAAAATGAACAAAATTAGATTGATTATTTTTTTATTATTTTTGATAAGTTCGGGGAATTATGCCCAAAATGTATCTTTCACTGCAAATGCAAATCGTACTCAGGTAACAACTGGTGAGCGTATTCAGGTTACATTCAGTTTGAATAATGCTCAGGGTACTGATTTTCGTCCGCCAAAATTTAAAGGATTTTCGGTATTGCAAGGTCCAATGACCAGCCAAAGTACACAAATTATTAACGGTAATTATTCTTATGCTGTAACTTATTCCTACATTTTGCAATGCGATATGGAAGGAAAGCAAACAATTGATGCTGCAACAGTTAATGCTGGTGGGAAGAAATTGAATTCAAATACATTAACTATTACAGTAACTAAGGCTGATACTAAAAAACAACAAAACAATGCCGGTGGTGCTGCTGGAAATCCAGACAATTTCAACAAACAAGCTGGAGATTTAGTTAAGAAACATATCTTTATCAGAGTTTCAACAAGCAAGCAAAGCGTTTATCAAGGTGAGCAATTAGTTGTCACTTATAAATTATATATTCATCCGGATATGGCTCAGGGTGCTAATCTTTCACCTAAAAAAATGCCTAATCTGAATGGTTTCTGGTCTAATGATTTAATTGAATTAAATGCCCAAAATCAAGCAATGACTCGCGAAAACGTTGATGGGCAAACATATATCGTAAGAGAAATCAAAAAGACTCTTTTGGTTCCTTTAGAAACTGGTAATCTAACTTTGGATCCTCTAGAGCTAGATGCAAAAGTTGCTTTTACCGTTCCAAAACAGAAGAAAAGCAGCAGAGATCCTTTTGAAGCATTATTCGATGACCCCTTCTTTAATCCAAGAGAAGTTAGAGAATATAATGCAGAAGTAAAGAGTAAACCATTAACTATTACAGTTAAACCTTTGCCTGACAATCGCCCTGCTGATTACAATGGCGCTGTTGGCGAACTTAATATGAAAGCAAGTTTAGATAAAAGTCAAACTGTACAAAATCAGCCTGTAACTTTAAAAGTCACAATTTCAGGGAATGGAAATTTAAAGCTATTGAATCCAATACCTTTGAAATTGCCTCCAGATATTGAAATGTACGAACCAAAAACAAATGATAATATTCAATTTTCGCCTTCTGGTATGAGTGGCTCAAGAACTTATGAGTTCTTGTTAATACCACGTAATCCAGGCGAATATAAATTAGACCCAATTAAATTCACTTATTTTGATTTATCAACTAAATCATTTAAAACGATTTCATCTGAAGAATTTAATATTAAGGTTGAAAAAGGTAATGGCGAAACTGTCAATTTAACCGGAGCAAACAAACAGGACATAAAATATCTTGGCAAAGATATTAGATTTATTAAACAAGATTTTGGTAATTCAATTAGCAAATCTGGTGGATTTTTTAATTCGATTTATTTTTATTTGCTTGTTGTTTTATCATTTATTATCTTCATTTTTGGATTGATTTATAGAAGAAAATTAGAAGAAATAAATGGAAATCAATCTGCTTTATTGAATCGCAAAGCAAGCAAAACAGCTTTGAAGAGATTAGCGGTAGCTAAGAAATATTTGATTCAAAAGAATGAAGATAAATTCTATGAAGAAGTTTCTAAAGCACTCTGGCATTATGTTAGCCATAAATTGAATATTCCGATTTCAGATTTAACAAAAGACGTAACTCAATTGAGTTTACAAAAGAAAAAAATAGAAGATTTGATTATAAATAAATTAAATAGTACAATTGATTATTGCGAATTTGCAAGATTTGCACCAAATGCAGAAAAATCAAGTATGCAGGATGTTTTTGATTCTGCAGCTAGCGTTATAACTGAGCTTGAAGGGAGATTGAAATGAGAAAATTAGTAGTAATATTATTTTTAGCTTTTTCATACTTATCATTTGCAGAAAATATTCCAGAATTTAATGCTGCAAATATTCTTTATAATACTGGTCAGTATTCCAAAGCAATCGAAGCTTATAAAGCTATTGTTGATAAAGGAACTGTTTCATCAAATTTATATTTGAATTTAGGGAATTCATATTTTAAATTGAATAAAATTGCTGATGCTATTATTAATTACGAAAGAGCAATAAAGCTCTCTCCTTCTGATGAAGATATAATATTTAATTTAAAAGTTGCAAATACAAAAATTGTAGATAAAATTGATCCAGCTCCTAAATTTTTCATTACAGAGTGGATTGATAACGTTATGGGAGTTTTCACTTCTGGGGGATGGGGATGGCTTGTTGTTTTGTCTTTTTGGATTGCAGCAGGATTATTCTTAACAGTATTATTTGTATTTAAAGGGCAAATGAAGAGAATTGTGTTTGTCGCCTCAATTGCATTTGTATTTCTTGCAATAGGGTTTTGGGTAATAGCATTTACAAAATATTCTGCCGAAACAAATAACAATTTTGGAGTAATTTATAATGAAAGTGTTTACGTTAAAGCATCTCCAGATGAAAAAAGCACTGATTTATTTATTCTTCACGAAGGTACAAAATCTGAAATATTGAATACATTAAATGAATGGGTTCAAATCAAATTGCAAAATGGAAACGTTGGTTGGATTGCTATCAATGATATAGTGAGAATATAATGAGAAAAATAGTTTATTTGATAGTTTTTGTTGTTTTAGCTTTTTCAATAAAAGCAGAACCTTTAAATGTTGGAGTATTAATTTACGACGGCGTATATGTACTTGATTTTACAGGACCAATCGAAGTTTTTGCTGATACATTTATAAATGATTCGACCAAAGCTTTTAATGTATTTACAGTTTCAAAAAATAATGAAAAAATAAATGCGCATTCTGGTTTGCAAGTAATTCCAGACCATAACTTTACAGAAGATATTAATATTGATGTTTTAATTATTCCTGGTGGAAATCCTGCATTCGTAAATGCTGATCCAGAATATTTGGATTGGATTAAAACTCATTCAGAAAGAGCAAAATATACAATGAGTGTTTGCACTGGTGCTTTTATTTTGGCAAAAACAGGCATTTTAGACGGATTAAAAGCAACAACCTGGCACGGAGCCCAAGAAAAATTACAGGATTTATATCCTAATATAAAAGTAACAGCCGATAGATATACAGACAATGGCAAGATTTTAACAACTTCCGGAGTTTCTGCCGGTATTGATGGTTCACTTTATCTTGTTTCTAAAATTTTTGATAAAAAAACAGCTAAAAAAGCTGCAGAATATATGGACTATGAATATTGGAAGAAATAAAAATGGGTAATCCATTAGAAAAGATGATAATTGAATTCTTCAAAAAATTCAATAAACCTGCAAGAATTAGTCAAGTTGCAAAAAACTTAAAGATTAATTCAGGTTCCACTGATTATGAAGATTTAAAAGATCATCTAATCTTAATGGTTGACGAAGGAAGACTTTACAAATCGAAAAGAGATCGATATTCGCTCGATAAGTTCATTATCAATAATACTTACGAGGGAATTATTAAAATCAATTTTGAAAATGGAACAATTTTAGTTGATGACGAACCTTTCAAGAAAATTTTAATTAAAAGAAAGCATCTCAATACAGCTTTAGATGGCGACTTAGTTGAAGTTAAGCTTTTAGCATTCAAAAAAGACCAAAAAGCTAGAGGCGAAGTTCTTAGTGTAATTGATAGAAATCTTAAGTTAATAAATGGAACTATTGAAGATGATGGATATTTCTGTTTTTTAATTCCAGAGGAAGATAATCATTACCTTGATTTTATTATTCCTAATAAGAAAATGAACGGTGCAAAGCCTGGCGATAAAGTTGCCTGCAAGCTTTTGCATTGGGATGATCCACTAAAATCACCTGAAGTTGAGGTGGTTAAAATTGTTGGTGTTGCTGGAGCTCCTTCTGTTGAATTTGATTCTATTGTGGCAGAATTTAGCTTAAAAGAAGATTTTCCTGCTAAAGTAATTGATGAAAGCAGAGTATTTCCGACAATTATTCCTCAAAAAGAAATTGCCAAAAGATTGGATTTGAGAGATAAAGAAATAGTCACAATTGACCCTGTTGACGCAAAAGATTTTGATGATGCATTGTCGCTCGAGATTTTACCAAATGGGAATAGATGGCTTGGAGTGCATATCGCTGACGTTTCACATTATGTTCAAGAAGGTTCAGCATTAGATAGAGATGCTTTATTGAGAGGCAATAGCACCTATTTGGTTGATAGAGTTGTGCCAATGTTACCTGAAATTCTTTCAAATCAAATTTGTTCCTTAATGCCAAATAAAAACAGATTAGCTTTTTCTGCTTTTATGGAATTCGACGAAAATTGCAAAATTGTAAATTACGAAATAAAAGAATCTGTAATCAAAAGTAAAAAACGATTTTCTTATGAAGAGGCTTTAAAAGTAATTGAAAAAGGAAAAGGTTCACATTCAGAGCTAATTTTGAATTTGCATAAATTAGCTGTTGAATTAAAAGAATTGAGATTTAAATCTGGTGGTATCAACTTTGAAACTGAAGAAGTTAAATTTATTTTAGATGAGAATAAACAACCAATTAAAGCAAATTTAAAAACTTCTACTCTTTCTACTTCGTTGGTAGAAGAATGTATGTTAATTGCAAATAAAACAATTGCTGGACATATTAACATTATTTCAAAGAAGATGGGATTAAACTCGAAATTGCCATTTTTATATAGAGTTCACGATGTGCCTGTTCCAATGAAAATGCAAGAAGTTATTCATTATTTAAAATTAATAACTGATATCAAATCTTTTAATTTCAAATCTTCTAAAGATTTAAACAAATTTATCGAGCTTTTTGATGATAGACCAGAAAAACCAATTGTTCATCAATTATTGATTAGAACTATGGCAAAAGCTGAATACAGCAATCATAATATTGGACATTATGGGCTTGGATTTAAAGAATATACTCACTTTACTTCGCCAATCAGAAGATATCCCGATTTGATTGTTCATCGTTTATTGAAAAAATATTCTGATGAATATTTCAACTATAAAGAGCTCGGAAATATTGAATCCAAGCTCAAAGCTATTGGAGAGCATACTAATTTGACAGAGCGTCACGCAATGGAAGCTGAAAGAGCTTCTACTAAACTTGCTCAAACAATTCTTGCCCAAAAATTTATTGGACAGGAATATATGGGTACAGTTTCAGGCGTGAAAAACTTTGGTATCTTCGTCGTTTTAGATGATATTTATGCAGAAGGATTGCTTAATATGAGAGATCTTCACGACGATTATTATATTTATGACGAAAAAAGAAATTGCCTTACTGGTCGCAGGAAAAAACTAGTTTTTCATTTTGGAAAACGCATAAAAGTAAAAATAAATAACGTTAATGTTGATAAAAGAAAAATAGATTTATTATATATCAATAAGTGAATTTAGTAAAAAAAATATTGAAATGGATGCTCTATGGAGTAGTGATATTTGTAATTTCATCAGTATTACTGGTTGTAATTTATAAATTTGTTCCTGCTCCAATAACATTAACAATGATAAATAGAGTATTCGAAGGTGCTTTCGAAGGAAGATCTGTTGGAATTAATAAAGATTGGGTGAGTTATGAAGATATTTCTCCAAACTTTTTTAAAGCTGTTATAAGCGGTGAAGATGGTAGATTTTTCTCTCACGATGGTTTCGATTGGAAAGCAATTGACCGAGCAAGAAAGTTCAACGAAAGGCAAAAAGGCGGTAAACTAAAGGGAGCAAGCACGATTTCAATGCAAACTTCAAAGAACGCTTTTTTATGGCAGGGCAGAAATTATGTAAGAAAAGCATTTGAAGCATATTTTACTTTTCTGATTGAAAAAATTTGGGGCAAAAAGCGAATTTTAGAGATGTATGTGAATATTATTGAGATGGGTGATGGAATTTATGGTATCGAAGCTGCTTCGCAATCATATTTCAAAAAATCCGCCAAAGATTTAAGTAAAAAAGAAGCTGCTCTGATAGCTGCTGTTTTACCAAATCCGAGAAGATGGTCGCCAGCACAACCTTCACATTATATTGAATCAAGAGCTAATTTTATAATGGGTAGAATGGGTGGAATTTCCCTTGGTAAGGCAAAATAATGAAAGATAAAGTAACTCCTTTAGAACGTCAATATAATCAAATAAAAGCACAATATCCTGATTCGATTTTGCTATTCAGAATGGGTGATTTTTTTGAGACTTTCCAGGAAGATGCTGTTCTTGCCTCTAAAGCTTGTGGATTAACCCTTACTAAAAGAAATGGTAGCAAAGAAGAAAGTACTCCTCTTGCTGGTTTCCCACATCATCAACTTGATACTTATTTACCTAAACTTGTTAAAGCTGGATATCGCGTAGCAGTTTGCGAACAATTAGAAGACCCCAAGAATGCAAGAGGAATTGTTAGGCGTGGAGTTGTGGAAGTTGTAACTCCTGGCGTAACTATTTATGATAAATTACTTGAATCAAAAAAGAATAATTATCTTGCTGCAATCTCACTAAAGCACGATAAATCAGGTTTTGTTTTTGCTGGTATTTCTTATGCTGATATTTCTACAGGAGAATTTTACACAAGCGAAATCAATATTAATACTCTCTCAGAAGTAATCGAATCATTGATGCCTGCTGAAATAATAATCAGTAAGTCACAAAAACACGAGATTGAACCTATAATCGAGAAATTATCTTATAAACCTTTAATTACAAGGCTTGAACCCTGGATTTTTGACGAAGAATTTGCCACAACGGCATTAGTAGGTTTATTTAAAACTCAAAGCCTTAAAGGATTTGGAATCGATAAATTCTCTGTAGGTATTGCTGCTGCTGGTGCTGTTTTGCATTATATCAAAGAAACTCAGCTTGGCGAAATGCAGCAATTCACTTCCATTAAGATTTATGACCCTTCGGAATATATGGCTTTGGATTTTGCAACTCGCAGAAATTTGGAAATCGTTTATTCTTATAATGATGGCTCTTCCAATGGTACATTAATTTCAATTTTAGATAAAACTTCAACTCCAATGGGTGGAAGATTATTCAAAAAATGGATAACTTTGCCTTTGCGAAATGTAGAAAAAATTCATTTCAGATTGAGCTTGGTTAAATCCTTTTATAATTCAAAATCTAAACGAGCTAGCTTAAGAGAAAAGCTCTCTCAGGTTGGTGACATCGAAAGATTAATCTCCAAAGTGTGCTCAGGAAAAGCAAATCCAAGAGATTTGATTTCACTAAAAAATGGTTTGATTTTTATTAGCAAAATCAAAGATGAATTACAGGAATTTGTAAATTTGGATTTAACTTATTATGCGGAGAAATTACATAATTTACAGAATGTAATTGATTTGATTGATAATACTTTATTAGATGAACCTTCAACTGCTTTAGGCTCTGGAAATATATTTAAAAGTGGTAATTATTTAGAACTCGATGAATATATAAATGCCAAATATAACGGTAAAAAATGGATTGCTGATTACCAAGAGCAAGAGCGCCAAAGAACTAGTATCTCATCATTAAAAGTTGGATATACTAGCGTTTTTGGATATTATATCGAAATTACCAGATTAAATTCTAGTAAAGTTCCTGAAGATTATCAAAGAAAGCAAACTCTAACTAATGCTGAAAGATACATCACTCCTGTATTAAAAGAATTTGAAGAGAAAATTCTTTCAGCCGAAGAGAAAATCTCAGAACACGAAAATCGAATTTTTAATGATCTTAGAATTAAAATTG
Source organism: uncultured Ignavibacteria bacterium (assembly GCA_903911805.1). GTDB lineage: Bacteria > Bacteroidota > Ignavibacteria > Kapaibacteriales > UBA2268 > CAIWET01. The sequence goes on from CAIWET010000064.1 coordinate 9,279, forward strand.
CCGAATTTACCGGAAAAGTTCAGGATAATGCAAATATTATCAGCGAGATTGATTGCTTGCAAAGCTTTGCCCAATCTGCCGATGAATTTGGATATGTTGAGCCAATTGTTGACGATTCCTATGAATTAGAGATCAAAGACGGAAGGCATCCAATTGTTGAGAGATTATTAGCTATTGGCGAAAAATTTACTCCAAATTCAACGTTTATGACTAAAGATTTCGAGAGAATGCACATCTTGACCGGACCAAATATGAGTGGAAAATCCTGCTATTTGAGGCAAATTGGTTTGATTGTTTTATTAGCACAAATTGGTTCTTATGTTCCAGCATCATCTGCAAGAATCGGATTAGTTGATAGAATTTTTACACGTGTTGGGGCTCAGGACAATATAACATCTGGTGAAAGTACATTTTTAGTTGAGATGCAAGAAGCTGCAAATATATTGAATAATGCAACCGAAAAAAGTCTTATTTTGTTAGATGAAGTTGGCAGAGGTACTGCTACATTCGATGGCATTTCGCTTGCTTGGTCAATTGCAGAATACATAAATGATTCGATAAAAGCAAAAACACTTTTCGCCACACATTATCACGAGTTGAATGATATGGCTACTCGATATAGAGATATTGCAAACTATAAAGTAGAAATTATCGAGAGTGGAAAAACAATCATTTTTACTCATAATGTTAAGCCTGGCGCTTCTGATCATTCTTTTGGTATTCACGTGGCACAAATGGCTGGACTTCCAAGTGCAGTGATTGGAAGAGCAAATGAGATTATGATAAGCATTGAAGATTCGGACAATTTGACTGATGAACAACGAATAATTAAAGTATCAAAATCAACTGCCAAAACTATTGAGACCAGAAAAAAATCCAGAGTTTCCGAACAACTTTCAATTTTTGAATTCAAAGATGATGAAATTCGTGAGAAATTAAGAGAAGTTGATATAAACTCAATAACACCAATCCAAGCACTTCAGTTTTTAGCTGAATTAAAAAAGACTGTTAATTGAGTTATATATCAAATCTTATTTAATATTGCGTTTCATCCAAATCAATGCCTTGGTTAAATTTTATAACCCGCTCTGAAAGAGCGGAGTGATTTTAAAATATATTCCTGATCTACTTTAATACAACAAAGGATTTACTTATATTAAAATTTAAATTATTTGATTTTAGGAAGTATATTCCATTGGTTAAACAATTTGTATTTATGTTTACTTCTGCAGAATAATTATTAATATAAT
>CAIWET010000065.1 GCA_903911805.1 uncultured Ignavibacteria bacterium
TCTTGCATATTATTATGCATAGCTTTTTGATTTGTATCAATAACAGGTGCCATAAACAAAGATTCATTCATGTTTGAATTAAACTTAGCATCTTTCAAAGTAATTTTACCAGTTTCAGTTGTATCCATTTTAATAATAAGAGTTTCAGGAATTTGCATTCCATCAACAATTTTATAATTATCCAAATAAATCGATAAAGTACTTGTTGTTTTTTTAGTTTTTATTTCAGTATCGACTCTGCGTTCTAACCAGGAAGAATTTTCAACATAAACAGTAAATTTCTTTTTATTTTTATCTGTTACAATCAATTTATACCAATCTTCTTTACCAACTTTTTCAATTCCATCTTGAGTAATAGAATATCCTTTTTCTTTCCAATTTAATAATACTGGTTCTACAAGTAAATACTGAGTTAATAATTGAAATTTAGTTTGTGCTAATGATTCTTCTTTTAAAGTATCAATTTTTGACATAACATTATTCCATCCTTGATTTCCATTAATAGTAGTGGTCAAACCCATTGAACCCATTCCCATTTGCATATTTATTTTTTCATCTCCCTGTTTGAAAATGTAAATTGGCATTTCTATTCCTGAAACCTGAAAATTAAAGCCATAAGCTGCATTTTTATTGGATTTCCATTTGTCAGCACCACCACGAGCTATCATATTTTTGTTTACGATATCATCAATACCGCTATTTCCACAAGCAACAGTAAATACTAATGCTAAGAACAAAATTAATTTAGTAACTTTCATTTTTTAATTGATCCTTTATTATTAATTATTTAGATTCTAATTTAAATAAACTGTCTTCTAAGTTTACATTAAATTTAATATATTCAAATTTCATAACAGCAAATTCTTCGCCATCAGTTTTAATTACCATTTTGTGTGGTACTAAAATACCATCAACATTTTTATTATCTTCGAAAAAAATGTCTACATCTTTTTCAACATCTTGGAATTGTTGTTTCGTATTAATTTTAAAGTCAATACCAGTTTTAGTGTTAATAAATATTTTTGAAATCTTACCTTCTTTATCAGTTATTTTCAAAATATCAAAATCTTCTCCATCAATAGTTTCTGCACCAGCTAATTCAATTTTAATACCCTTTTCAGCATAATTAACTAAAGGATTTTCGTACGAATTCGATTGAGATTTCATTTGTTCTTTAACTTTTTCTGATTGTTCAGGATCTAATTCCATTACAGTACCATTTTGAGAAACATAAGCTTTTACACCATCGTACGCTGTAATCATATTTTGTCCCATAACAGACATTTCCATTCTTGCTTTTGCAGGTTTTTTGGAATATAGTTTCATTGGCATTTCCATACCCATAGCAGTCATATTTACTTTTGCTTCTGAAGATTTTATCCCTTCAAGATTTTTTTTGCCACCTCTTGCTAAAAGGTTCTTTTCAATAATAGAATTAACATCTTTTGCGCTCATTGAAGCAAAAGCTAAGAATAATGCTATTATTATCAATGTTTTATTAGTTTTCATAATTCTTTCCTTATTTGGTTTCTTCTAAAATATTAAATAATTCTTCTTTTATTTTTCCATTAAAAATGATATAATCAAATTTCTTTTTGGAAACTTCTTCACCATCTTCCATATATACAATCAAATGTGGAATTAGTGCTCCAGCAACCTTTTTATTGTCTTTAAGTAAAATTTCCATTTCTTTACCTTTAGCTTCAAACTTCAATTTAACTTCTAATCCATTTTCTAGAATATAAATGAATGATTCTTTTCCTTCTTTATCTGTAATTTTTAATATATCACATTCACCTTCATCTAACGTTTCTTTACCAGAAAAAGTTACTTTTTCTTCTCTTTCTTTATAATTCATAAACTGAGGTTCAAATGAATTGATATTATCTGTTAAAGATTTAAATCCTTTTTCTTGCTCTTCTTTTGAAACTTTTTGGAAATGTTTTACTACCTTACCATCAGTAACATAACCTTTTTCTTGATTAAAAACTATTGTTCTTTTGTTTTCTAAAGAGCTAGCTTCAATTCTAATTTTATCAGGTTTGATATAATAATGCTTTTCTGAAACAGATTGGCCACCACCTGTTGTGGTAAGTTTTGATTCAATTGCCTTTATTGTTTTAAATACCTCAACGCTTCTTGCTTTATTGTTTTTCTCAATTATCTCATCTACATTTTGTGCAAATGAATTTGAATAAAAAAACAAAGATGTCAACATAAATAATGAAATTCTTAATAACATAAATATACCTCTTTTATTCAATTATTTTTTTTATTTTATCAATTTTAATTTCTAATTCTTCCAACTCTCTTTTTGACAATTTTGAATTAGAATAATCTAAATTATTTAAATCTATTATATTCTTTAAAGTTCTTATTTCTTCTGCAGATAAATTAACAGAATTTATCTCATAGTCTTCAAATGCTTGATAAGCAAATGGAACAATAGGTTTTATTAATTCGCAAATTGCTTCAGCATAAACACGTATTTCAAACTGAGCGTGTTTATCTAATCTTAATCTTAAAAAATGAAATAAATTATGTAAATCGATTTTCCAATACCATTCAGTATAATTTGAAAGTGGTAAATTAATTCTTGCAATTTCTCGAGCCACATTTTGATCAAGATAGTTTCTATATTCATTATATAAAAATGATTGATTTCCTTCTAAGCTTTTTAAGAAATTTTGTGCCAAATCTTCAGAAAATTCTTCATTGCTACGACCTTGCTTATTGTTTTTGCTTTGAGCTTTTATATTCTCAATATTAGGAACATAAAATTCATCTTTCATCTCAGAATATCTTCCGCTATATTCATTAACATTAGCAGTTCTGTGCCTAATCCATTGACGTGCAATGAATATTGGAAGTTTCACATGAAATTTAAATTCAACCATCTCGAATGGGGAAGTGTGTTTATTCCTCATTAAATATCGAATCAAACCTTTATCTTCATTTACAGATTTTGTACCATCACCATAAGAAACTCTAGCAGCTTGAACAATTGCAGCATCGTCTCCCATATGATCTATTAGTCTTACAAATCCTTTATCTAAGCAATTTATTATGTTTTCTTTATTATTCATAGCTTTTATAAAATTAATAAACAACAAAAATACTAAAAAATCAATTATTTATTAGTATAATTTATTAACACCTTATGTCTATACTTATATATAAAACAAAAAGTGAGAATAAATTTTAAAATTCTCACTTTAATTATTAAAAACTTTGGAAAATTTATTCTTTCCACCATTCAATTTTTAATTCAGGAAAAATGCTATTTCTTTTTTCGCATTCATCTAAATATGATTGTTGTTGCTCAGTTATTTTGCCAATATTATGAGCAATATATGCCATTTCACATAAATTATTAAAATCAGTATGATGACTTGAAAATCTATGTTCAGCATAATCTTTAGCTGATTTTGTATGAATTAAAAATTGCCAATCTGAAGATTGCATCAACATCATTTCTTTTAATGCTTGCAATGCTATCCTATAAACCAATGGCGTTTTATTAATATCTAATTCATTTAGTAATAGTCTAAATCTATTTTCATCATTGTAAATAGCTACCCAAGTCCATTTATTTTCTTCATTTACCCAAACGTCGTGATTATTGTTTTCACCCCAAGAACCTTCTGGAAGTCCCATAACTTCAACTGGCATAAAGGAATCAATTTGCTCAGTTGCTGTAACAGAATTTACATAAGGTGATGAATGAAGTCCTTTTATTACTGCTTTTAAAAATTTAGGTCCTTCAAACCACCAATGGCCGAATAGTTCAGTGTCAAAAGGAGTGCAAAGAGTTGCTAATCTTCCAGTATTACTAAAATTATGATTTAAAGTATTTTCAATATGATGAATAAAATGATTTGCTTGGTGATCAATTTTATCATTTATCCAATCTGGATGATATGCAGACTTATACATCATATCTGCTTTACTATCTGTTACTCTCCAATATCTCATCATTGATGGATAATGTTTTTTATGGAAATCAAGATAATCTGGTTCACCAGGATATCCAACTTCACCACTCCAAACTTGCATCGCAATATCTCTATGGCGAGTAAATGCTATTGCTGTTCCAAATTCAACTTTTTCACTAGAACTAACATGGAAAATGTTTAATGGGTCATTATGAAATTGATTATTTTTATCAAAATCAGGTGAAGTTTTTGGAATAAAGCCATCTTTCAAATGATTTGTATAGTATCCAATTCCATAAGCTCTTTCAGTCAAATCTTGATCTGTTATGAAATATTTAATATTATGTTTTGCTAATAATTGTTCAATACCAGGTCTTAATTTTGGGTGATGATAAGGTTCAACTGGGATATATGCCTTCCAATTATAAGTTGGTCTATAAGCACACTCAGGAAGCCAAATTCCTTTAGGTTCTCTACCAAAATGTTTTTTATAATTTTCAACAGCTGCAGTTAATTGTAAATTAATACTATTTTCAGTTCCTAACAATGGAAAATAACCGTGAGTTGCTCCGCAAGTCATAATTTCAATTGCATTAATATCTTGAAGGTTTTTCAAACCTTTAATAATCGAGCAATCATATTTATTTATAAAATCATTTTTGGCTTTTTCATACCATTCATACCAAAATCTTGGTAAATATTGAAAGTGAGGATCATAACCTGATTTTTGAAAATCCAATTCATCTTGTTTTGCAGCTTTAATTTTTAAATCGCAATAATTGATAAAAATATCTTTAAATTCAGGATGCTCCAATTGCTCGCATAAAACTGGTGAAATGTCCAATGATACTTTTGGATAAATTCCTTCTTCAACTAATTCGTTAAAAGAATTTAATAATGGAATGTAACATTCTGCTACAGCTTCAGTTAGCCAATCTTCACCGTGAGGCCATTTTCCGTGGTGCAAAACCCAAGGCAAATGGGTATGTAAAACTAAAACATAATTTCCGCTATGCAAAATTACTCCTGGATTTTATTAATATTAATAGTTATTATTAAATAGTTACTTAGATCAGAAATGAAAGGATTTATTTTCAATTCAACGAAATAATGTTTATTATTTATGCGATGAACATAAGGAATTTGATATGATTTATGTTTAATTGTTAAATTATACATTGACAAATCAGGTAGAAAATCACTTGGAGAATATTTTAAAAATAAGTCATCCTTAGCGATTTGATATCTATCTACGAATTCTTCATTGCAATCAAAGATTACAAACGTATCAATATCAATCAACAAAATTGGGAAAGGCATTGTATTAAAAAACTGATAATAAAGTTTTTCTTGATTTTTTTTCTTTTCCAAAGAACTTTCTAAATTCTGAATATAGGATTCAAAGTGTTTAATTTGTTTTTTTAATAAACCGATTTGTTTAGTATTTTCATCTAACTCTTCAAATTCTGCGCTCATCTTCAACCTTAAGTAAAATTCAAATTATTAAACATTATAAACGTATTAATAATTCATTATTTTGTTAATATTGAATAAAAAATGCTTTTTAAAGAATATATTGATTATTTTATACAAAACCTGATCAAAATTGATAATCCTTCAATTTTATTAGATATGATATTTGATAATAATCTATCAGTTAATTTTCCGGAAATTAACAATCTTCGAAATTGTCAACAAGACCCAATTTGGCATCCAGAAGGTGATGTTTATATTCATACAAAAATGGTTTTAGAAAAAGCAAAAGAAATATCGTTATCATTTGAAAATGATTATGATAAAACTAAAATTCTACTTTTTGCAATTTGCCATGACTTAGGAAAGCCTTCAACAACTGTCTTTAGCAATGGGAGATGGAGAAGTCCTGGGCACGAAATGGCAGGCATTCCAATATCTCGTGATTTTTTAAGTAAATTTGGTTACGATGAAAAATTAATTTCTGAAATATTAATATTAGTAAAAGAACACTTATCATTAATCCATTTATATAAAGATAAAGACAAAGTAAGTGATAAAGCAATAATTAGGTTAGTGCAAAGAATTGATTTAAATTTCTTGATTCCTTGTGTAAAATCTGACTATTTTGGAAGAACAAACCTAACAGAATCAATTGATGATTTTGAACCTGAAAAATGGGTTTTTGAAAGGTTGAATCAAGTAAAAGTTAATAAAAAGAAAACTACTTTTTTGAATGGGAAAACCCTGTTACTACTTGGATTAAAGCCTGGGAAACAAATAGGTGACATATTAAGAGAAGCTGAAAAGCTTGAGAATCAAAATATAATTAATTCTCAGGAACAGGCTATCGAATGGGTTAAAACAAAGTTATAAAAAAAGGAGGTAGTGTAAATTAAACTCTGTCTGCTTCTAAAATTATTGAGTATTTTAAATTCCTACATTACAAAAATACTAAAATAAATACTAAAAACGATAATCAATTGAAAAATGCTACTGAGACTATAAGGATCTCGGGCGGCATTTTTCAATTGGAAGTAAAACCTGTTCTTGTCTCTTATACCTAA
>CAIWET010000066.1 GCA_903911805.1 uncultured Ignavibacteria bacterium
ATGAAAAAAATATTTCTAATGATTACAGTATTTTCCTTCCTTTTTTCTCTTGAAAGCTCGTTTTCTCAAGAGGATATTTTGCGTCCTAAAGGCAAGAAAATAATTGGTAATCAAGCAAATACTACCAATAATGATAATTTCAAAAGAAATGCTTTCATTATTGGATTAGAGGGTGGACTGAACTTTAATATGTATAGTTCAAGCAAATCTTATAGTCCAGCTTTGCCAGATCCAGCAGGAATGGTTACAAATTCAGGTACTGGATTATCCGCTTATGCTGGTTTAAATGTTGGTTATGAAATTAATGATAAATTTGCATTGCATTTTAGATTAAATTATGACCAAAAGTATTTCAAAAACACTAAAGAAGGCGATATCGATATTTCAGATGCAAATGGTGTATATCTTCAAACCGGAAGAGAAAAACAAGGATACGATTTTACTATTGATTATTTGCATTTAGCTCTTGATTTGAGATATAATTTTACAAAAAATCTTTTTGGAACTGTTGGATTGTTTTATCAAAGTCAGTTAGGAAAAGCTGTTGTCAATGTTGATTATTACATGCTAACTCCTGATGCTTGGTATAATTATGGCACTTTTTATCCAACTGAATTACATTCTTCTGATTCATCATCAACTTTACCAACAAGAACAGGAATAGAATTAGGACTAGGATATAAATATGAGATATCCCATAAAATGTATCTTGTGCCTCAAATAAGATTTCAATACTCATTTTCAAAATTTGATACTGATGGTCAAATCACAGATGCAACAAGAAGTGCCACAATTGGCACAAGTACCGTTAACACAACTAATCAAGCCCTGAACAGTTTACAGTTTGGTTTAGGTCTTTGGTTTGAATTATAATTAAGGAGAAATAGAAATGAAAAAATCAATAATAATGATGACAATTCTATTGAGCTTTATGAGCTTATACTCTCAAGTTGAAGTTCAACCATTAGAAATAAACTCTCAAGGCGATGATTTTGCGCCAATGCTTACCGAAGGTGGCAAAACTTTATTCTTTACCTCGGCAAGAGGAAGAGGAGCCCAAAAAATCTATTCTGCAGAAAAAACCTCTAATGGATTTAAAAGCATCAGAGAAATTGATGGCGATGTTAATGATGGCTCTAACATTGGATATAGTTCATTAACTCCAGACGGACAATATATGATTTTTGCCGCTATTGATCATAGTTCAAAAGGCGAAGGCAGAACTGACCTTTATTCTGCAAAAAAAGTAAAAGGAAAATGGACTGATATACAAAATCTTGGTCCAAACATCAATTCTGAATATTGGGATTCAGAGCCAACACTTTCAAGTGATGGCAGAGTTCTATATTTTGCTAGCGATAGACCAGGTGGTTCTGGTGGAATTGATATATATGTATCAGAAAAAGTTGGTGATACTTGGAAAAAAGCAAGACCTGTAACAGAATTAAATTCTGCTGCTGATGATGCTACTCCAATATTAAGTGCTGATAACAAGACATTTACACTATCCAGCAACCGCGAAGGTGGATATGGGAATTTTGATATTTATTTCTCAAAACTTAATAATGGAAAATTTACAAAACCAGTAAATGCCGGTGAAATAATTAATACAATGGATGATGATTTATTCTATATTCCATTGCAAAATACAAATGTAGCATATTTTTGTACAAACCACAAAAGCGCAAATGGCGATTTAGATATTTATCAGGCTGTTCCTAATCCACATCCAGCAGATGCTGTAGTATTTGTTGGTGGTAAAGTTTACGATGCCAATACAAATGACCCATTAAAAGCAAAAATTGAAGTGACTGAATTAAAATCTGGTAAAAAAGTTGCCAATTTCGAAAGCGATGACGAAACTGGAAATTATTATGTTGTACTTCAACCTGGAAAGAACTATCTCATTACGGCAAAAGCTGATGCATATATGTTCCTATCAGAAAAATTTGAAATTCCAGCAAATGCAAAAGGTTCAGAAATAACTAAAGACCTTGTTTTATCAAAAAATAATACATTCTTAAGAGTTAATTTTGACTTTAATAAATCAGATCTTCAAGAAGAATCTTATCCAGATTTGGACAATGCTGCTGAATATTTAAAAGGTAATTCAGAAATCAATGTTATTATCGAAGGTCATACTGATGATGTAGGAACAGATTCATTCAATGATAAACTTTCATCTGAAAGAGCAAAATCAGTAAAAGAATATTTGATTAAATCAGGAATTGAAACCATAAGAATAAAAACAATTGGTTATGGCGAGAAAAAACCATTAATCAAAGAAACAACCGAAGAAGCAAGAGCAATCAACCGCCGCGTTGAAATGAAAATTGACAAATAATAATTTACCATACAAGGGGTTGTCTCAAAGGACAATAAGAAAATTGTTTCGTCTTTCTGAGCGAAGCGAAGAATCCAGAAAATCAACGACTTACGAGGTCTCTGGATTTCTCACTTCGTTCGAAATGACACTTTTGAGACAACCTCTTTGTTTGAAAGTTAATCATAATATCTATTTAAACTTCTTTCGCACTTCAAATTCAACTACTTCATAGAAGTAAACAATAGATAATTATAGATTAATATCAATAAATTTCCCTAAAATTAATAATTTCACTTTTTAATCATCACAAATTTATATAGATTTGTAATTAGAATATTTTGAATATTTTGAAATTAAAAATTGAGGTGGTTATGAAAAAGACTCTATTGCTAAGTACAATTTCTATTATTGCTATAATAATTGTCTTTTCAATTAATAGCAAATCGTTTACTGGTGCTCACGTTGACCATAATGACAACATTAATGGTCCTTTTAAAACTCCACAAGATGTCACTACTGCTTGTTTAGAGTGTCATTTTGATGTCCCAGATGAATTTATGAAAACAAATCATTGGACCTGGAGCGGACCTGAATTCGAAAAAAATGGCGTAAAAATTAAACCTGGAAAGAAGAATGCAATCAATAATTTTTGCATAGCTTTATCCTCGAATGAACCAAGATGCACTAGCTGTCACGCTGGCTTTGGTTGGAAAGATGGCACTTTTGATTTCACTAAAAAAGAAAATATCGATTGCCTTGTTTGTCACGATCAAACAGGAACATACAAAAAATCTCCAACTGGTGCTGGAATGCCAGACACAACTGTTGATTTAGTTAAGGTTGCTAAAAGCGTTGGCAGACCAACAAAAGCAAATTGTGGAGCCTGTCATTTCAATGGTGGTGGAGGTTCTGGAGTAAAACACGGTGATTTAGATCCTTCATTATTAAATGCTTCTAAAGAATTAGATGTTCATATGGGAGGACAAAAGTTTGAATGCACTACTTGCCATAAAACAGAAAAACACCAGATTGCAGGCGCCGGTCATACTTCAATGGCATCTGGAACCAATCAATTGGAATGCACAAATTGCCATAGTTTGGAAAAAGGCATTCACACAAATAAACTTTTAAATAAACACGCAAACAATGTTGCTTGTGAAACTTGTCATATACCCGCATTTGCAAGGGAAATGGCAACAAAAACATTTTGGGATTGGTCAACTGCAGGGCAAAAAGAAGATGCCAAAGGCGAAGATGGACTTGAGACCTATAGCAAAATGAAAGGTGATTTTAAATGGGAAAAGAATGTTAAACCTACTTATGTTTGGTATAATGGAAGCGCAGATTATTATCAAATTGGTGATAAAATAACTGATAAAATTGTTTCTTTAAATAAAATAAATGGCGTTATAAGCGATCCAAAATCGAAAATTACTCCATTTAAAGTAATGAGAGGCAAACAAATCTATGATTCAAAAAACAACTATTTGATTGTTCCAAAACTTTTCGGCAAAGATGGATATTGGAAAACATTTGACTGGAAAGCAGCATCTGAAATCGGTATGAAATCAATAAATCTTCCATTTTCTGGTGAATTTGGTTTTATTGAAACAGAGATGTATTGGCCAATCAATCATCAAGTTGCACCTAAAACACAAGCTTTAAAATGTACCGAATGCCACAGCAGCGGCACAAGGTTAGATTGGGCAAAACTAGGTTATTCTGGAGACCCAATGAAAAAAGGTGGCCGAGAAAAAAATGGACTATTGAAGAAATAATTGGCTTATTTAGACGCACTGATGTGCGTCTTTTTTTTATGCCGTCATTCTGAGCATAGCGAAGAATCGCGTTAATTATTTACGACCTCGTCACGCCCCACCCCAAGCCCCTCCCCTTGAAGGGAGGGGCTTTAAGATTAGGAATATATTTGCTTGTAGAGACAGGTCTGTGACCTGTCTTCTTTTATAGGTATGTCATGCCGCACTTGATGTGGCATCTATTGAAATCTTCAATATCTTCGGCGAGGAAGAATCCACCCCGTCAGTCTTTCAGACTGCCACCCCTCAAGAGGGGAATTATAAGATTGATATTTCCTATCTCCCAACTGGTGTATGTTTTATTAAAATTGGTGATAAATTTGAGAAATTTATAAAATATTAAAGTTGGCTTCGATACGATGCTTTCGCATCTACTTAAGCCAACGGCTTTTTGGGGCGGTCATTGAGTGATTCCGAAGGAATTGTATCGAAATGACATTCATATCTGCTCGAAGAGGCCCCACAAAAAAAGAAAAAAAAATGGCTGCTCTTAAATAAAGGGCAGCCATTTAAATTAAAATAAACAACTTAAATTATAAAGTTGCTTGACCTGGAGTCCAACCACAAGGAGTATTTTTGCCTGTTTGTAAAGCAGCTAATACTCTTAAGATTTCTTCTGAATTTCTTCCAACTGATTCTGGATGAATTACTGAATAAACTAAATTACCTTCTGGGTTGATAATATATAAACCACGTAATGCATAACCTGTTTCTTCTTTGAAAACTTCATAATTTTTTGAAGTTGTTCCTGTGAAATCTGCTAACATTGGGAAAGGTAAGTTTCTTAAACTTGGGTGTTGTGATCTCCAAGCTAAATGTGAAAAATGGCTATCAGTAGAAACTGATACCACTTCGCAATTTAATTCTTGGAATTTTGCATAATTTACACCGAAATCAGCTATTTCTGTTGGACAAACAAAAGTAAAATCTAATGGATAAAAGAATAATACAACCCATTTGCCTGCATAATCATCAAGTGAAATTTGTGTGAATGCGTTTGCTGGTGATAATGCTGTTGCATCGCCACCTACTACTGCTGTGCCACCAAAATATGGTGCTTTTTTGCCTACTAATAATGACATTTAAGTCTCCTTATATTAAATAAAAAAATTACTAAATTTGTTTCAATTAACGGAAAAAATGAATGTTTAGTGTTATATTTTTTTCCACATTTTGATTTTGACTAATTATCTTTTTAATATAAAGTAGATAATTCAATGTAATCTTTATTTACAATTTTTTAATAATATCTGATATAATTTCTTTAAATTTTGTAACTTATTTTACTTTAATTTGTATTAATATTAGAGATTATTGTATTAAGGAGAAATTATGAAAATCAAGTTTATTGTCCCTGCAATTTTGTTATTCTTTACACTCAGTTTGATTTCTCAGGAGAGAAAAGACCTAAGCATTACGGTTTATAATTCCGATTTGGGAGTTGTTAGAGAAAAAAGAACATTTAATGTTCCAAAAGGAATTTCTGAAATTAAAATTACTGATATTCCTGAGAGTATTGACCCAACAAGCGTTTTGGTGAAATTTAACGGTACTGTTTTAGAGCAAAATTATCAATTTGATTTGGTAAATGTTCTTAAGATTTTGGCAAGATATATTGGCAATGAAGTTACACTAGCAAGCAAAGACCAAACAATTATTGGTAAATTACTATCGGCTAATACTTATCAAATTGTTGTTCAAACTGGCGATGGCAATATTATGATGATTACAGATAATTCCAAATACACGATTACTGTAAAAGATCTTCCTGATGGATTAATTACAAAGCCGACTTTGGTTTGGAAAATTCAATCTGAAAAAGCTGGCAATCAGGATTTTGAAATTACTTACTCCACTTCCGGATTAAATTGGCACGCCGAATACGTGGCACTTTTAAATGAAACTGATACAAAAATTGATTTAAATAGCTGGGTTAGTTTAGACAATAGATCTGGTGGCAATTATCCAGAAACTGAGCTAAAACTAATAGCTGGTGACGTTCATAGAATTAATGACAACTATGTCTTAGAAAGTGGAAATGGTTTATTAGCAAAAGTTGGAAAAGCCGAAGCACCTCAATTCCAGGAAAAATCACTTTTTGAATATCACATTTACAATCTTCAAAGGAAAACAACATTAAAAAATATGGAAATCAAACAAGTTTCGCTATTTAATGCAACAAATGTTAAAGCTGAAAAGAAATTCAAATATAAAACTGGATTTTATGGTTCTTCGGAAAATAACAAAGTTGGAGTTTTTATAGAATTCAAAAATGGCAAAGAAAATAATCTTGGAATGCCAATGCCAAAAGGAAAGTTTCGAATATTTAAATCAGATGGTAATTCTAAAGAATTTGTTGGCGAAGATAAGATTGACCACACTCCAAAAGACGAAGATGTAAAGCTCAAAATAGGAGATGCTTTTGATATTTTAATTGATGAAACTCTTGAAAACGATAGAAGTATTTCTAAAAAAGTTAGTGAAAAAGATATTAAGATAACAGTTAAAAATCATAAAGAAGAAAAAGCAGTAGTTGAAATTGAAGCAAATATGGGTTATGGAAAATGGGATGTTTTAGAATCTAACGTAAAGTTTGAGAAAAAGGACGCAAGAACAGCAATTTTCAAAGTTCCAGTAGAAAAGAATACCAATTTTGATGTAAAATTAAAAATCAGAAACCAATGGAATTAAATTTGTAGGGGGTTGTATCAAAAGTGTCATTTCGAACGAAGTGAGAAATCCAGGAATCACCTAAGTTTTTGATTTACTGGATTCTTCGCTACGCTCTGAATGACTAAGCAAGTTTTTTCATGCCATTTGATACAACCTACTTATTTTTTAAGTTATTTCATTCGGCTCTTGAATCAATTATCAAATATTACTCTGAATGCTTAATTTTTTTTTCGAAACTTATTTTCTTTAAAACGTTCTATAATTGAGTATTTTTATTAATAAAAAATACATTCTTTTGTTTTTACGTCAAATATAATTTTAGGAAAGTTAAGTAAGTAAAAGATAAATGGGACAAATTTTTAATAGACTAAAAGATATAGCAAGTTCTTATTTCTCGGATAGTAATCAATATTCAAGCTATGCAAATCCTGAAGATGATGAATTACGTCGAATTATCGATGAACTGAATAATACTCCAAAAAAGGAAAATCCCAAAAATGATTTTAATTTTCAAAAGAATAATTCAAATAATAATAATTCTGCACAATCAAATGTCCCTGCTAATGTAATTAATGCTTTTAAAATTATTGGAATTAGTTCAAATAGCGATGTAGAAACAATTAAAGCTGCTTTCAAGAAGAAAATTAAAGAGCATCATCCTGATAAGTTCCAAAAAGCTGATGATAATACAAAAAAAGAAGCTCAACAGTACTCACAGGATTTAATTAGTGCATATAATATAATCAAACAATACAAGGGTTTTTAAATAAGATGAAAAAACACATTAGAGATATATCCGCAATCGTTTTATTGGCTTTTTTTTCTGCTTTAGTCTATAATTTTTTCTCTTCTAAACCGCTTGCTTTAATAAAAGAAAAAGAAATTTTGGCTGAAGTTTCCGATTCATTACTTTTCGAAAATAATTCTGAATTCTTGCAGAAGAATATAGAATCGACTGATACATTGCCTAAAATCACAGAAAACAAAAAAGACTCTACTAAATTAAAAAGAGATACAGTAAAAATAAAAGATACTAAAGTAGTTAAAGACAGCTTAAAACACGAGAGCAAAACAACTATTACTTTTTCACAGATGAAAAAAATCATCAATAATCCGAATTTTCTAATTATTGATGCAAGGAATGCTGATACATATGGACAAGGTCATATTGGTAATTCAATCAATATACATCCATATTGGGAGCCAAATGACTATTTCCCGAAAATCACTAATTTGCCAAAAGATAAAACAATCATTATTTATTGCGATGGTGGAAATTGCGAGTTAAGCCATAAAGTTGAAGCTGATTTGAAAAATTTTGGGTACGATAAAGTTTTCGTTTACGTTGGTGGATGGGAAGATTGGAAGAAAAACGGTGGGAAATGATATGGAAGAATCGATAGATAAAAATCTTAATACTCTTTTGCAATTAAAGTACGGATTGGTTGGTATTTCATCAGAGATGATGAGAGTAAAACGCAAACTAATGCAAGTAGCACCAACAGATCTTACAGTTTTAATTACTGGTGAAACTGGCACTGGAAAAGAAGTTTTCGCAAACGCAATTCACGGATTAAGCACTCGTAAAAAATATCCGTTTGTATCGGTAAATTGTAGTGCTATTCCTGAAAATCTTTTAGAATCTGAGTTATTCGGTAACGAAAGAGGTGCTTTTACAGGTGCTGTTGAGCAACGAAAAGGATTTTTTGAAGTTGCAGATAAAGGAACCATTTTCTTAGATGAAATTGGCGAGATGCCCGTTGGACTTCAAGCAAAATTACTTAGAGTATTGGAATCTGGTCAATTTTCACGACTTGGCTCTTCTGATATTCATAAAATTGATGCAAGAATAATAGCCGCTACTAATCGCAATTTGGAAGAAGAAGTAAAAAAAGGCAATTTCCGCCAGGATTTATTTTTTAGATTAAAAAATGTGCAATTGCACCTCCCATCATTACGCGATCATATTGAGGATATCCCATTCTTAGTTGATTACTTCGCTAAAAAAGTTTGTGATAAAATAGGCATCAATTTCCAGGGATTATCTTTCGACGCTGAAACTCTCTTAAAGGCATTACCTTGGAATGGGAATGTAAGAGAATTGAAGAATATGATAGAAACAATGATAACTTTGGAAAAAGCAGAGTATATCACTCCTGAAACTCTTAGAAGATATATTCCTCAAGGTTTACCACCGGCTGACACCAAACCATTAGCTGCAGATGTTTCATTAATGCCTTATGAAACTTTTGAAGAACCAAAGAAGTTCGAATTGGAATTAATCTTTAGAACTTTGCTTGAACTCAAGCACGACACCGAAGGAATCAAGCGAGCAATGAATGCACTAAATGCTAAGATAGATTCTATAAAAGAAAATGTTGCTGATATGGGTTCTTCGAATTCCAAGAAATATTCTTCATATGAAATTTATGATGAGAATGAAGAATTAAATTTAGAGCAAAAAGAAAAAGAATTGATTTTAAAAGCACTCAAAAAATACCATAATAACAGAAGATTAGCTGCTGAATCGCTTGGTATTTCTGAGCGAACTCTTTATAGAAAATTGGCTGAGCATAACCTATCTCTAAAAAAATATTAATCATTGTTTTCTTACCCGAACTCTCTGGTCCATAGAAAATTAAATGTGGTATTGAATCATCCTGTGACATAATTTTTACCCAGGTTGCATTTGCAACA
>CAIWET010000067.1 GCA_903911805.1 uncultured Ignavibacteria bacterium
ATTTAATTGAAAACATGAGATATATATAATGCCAACAATATTTACGAAGATAATTAATAGAGAAATTCCTGCTTCGATTGTTTACGAAGATGAGGAAATACTTGCTTTTAATGATATTAATCCGCAGGCTCCTGTTCATATTTTAATTATTCCCAAAAAAGAGATTCCAACTATAAATGAAATTGAAGATAATGATGCCATTTTAACTGGTAAAATTATTTTAGCTGCAAAAAAAATTGCTAATCAATTAGGAATATCTGCTAACGGATATAGACTTGTATTTAACTGCAATAAAGATGGTGGTCAAGAAGTATATCATATACATTGTCATTTATTAGGTGGAAGAAAATTAAATTGGCCTCCAGGCTAATAAAGGGAAAATTATGATAAACGAAGCTACAAGAGTAATTGAATCAGCAATATCTTCTCTAGAATTACTTAAATCTAATTTAAATGAAGATTTCAATAATGCTGTGGAACTTTTACTTAAATCAAATAAAGTAATAATATCAGGTGTAGGAAAATCAGGATTAATTGGTAGAAAAATTACTGCTACTTTTTCAAGTATTGGAATACCTTCAGTATTTTTACATCCAGTAGAAGCACTTCATGGAGATATTGGAATTGTAAATGAAAACGATGTTGCAATTTTATTATCAAAAAGTGGAAGCACAGAAGAAATATCTACTTTATTACCTTTTTTAAAAGCTAGGAACATTAAAATTATCTCAATTGTTGGGAATATTGACTCATATCTAGCAAGGCATTCGGATATAGTATTAAATGCTTATGTAAAAGAAGAGGCTTGCAATTTAAATACAGTTCCAACAAATAGTACCACTGCTACTTTAGTTATGGGAGATGCCCTTGCTGTAGCAATTATGATAAAGAAAAATGTAACTCACCAAGATTTTTCGAAACAACATCCATTAGGACAATTAGGAAGAAATTTAACTTTAAAGGTTAAGGATATAATGCACTCTGAATCTTCATTGCCTATAATTGATCTAAATTCTACTTTCAAAGATAGTATAATTAGTATTTCAAAGTACGGATTGGGATGTATTTGTGTAATTAATTCTAATATAGAATTACTAGGATTTGTAACTGATGGAGATATTAGACGAGCTTTAGAGAAATATGACGATTTCTCAAGTTTAATGATTTCGGATATAATGACGAAATCTCCGATTATCATTGATAAAAATGAATTTTTAGGAAGAGCATTAGACGTGATGGAATCCAGAGCAAATCAAATAAGTGCATTACCAGTAGTTGAAAACAATAAAGTTGTTGGCGTAATAAGAGTTCACGATATTCTTAGGTCAGGAATCTAATTATTTTCTTATTTGAGGAGCTGGAGGATTAATACTCGATTCACCTAATTTCTTTGGTTGAGGTTCAGGCTTTACCTCATCATTTTTCTTTTTTGAAGCAAGTTTTTTACGATTAATTGTAGTTGTATCATTTGTAGTAATACTCCAAGGTGAAGAAGAAACAACTATCTCGGTTGAGGTTATTTTTACATTTCTAACAACGCTACCTTTAGTTCCAAAAGGCTCTAGAACTTTTCCATTTCTTCTGAATTCAATAGCCCCACCGTTTCCAGCAGATAACATAATATATTTTGATGCATGCCATTGTCGTTCCATTTTTGGAACCATTACAATCTGTTCTGAATGTTTGCCATCAATTTGAATTCTAAGCCAAGCAGTATCTAATCCACGTGCTTCAAGTATTAATGTATCAGGTACAAAATGTGATTCTAATTCTTTGTTTTTATTATCAATCACTAAAGTGTCAATATTCTTTTTACTTAATTGGTCGCCAGAATTTGATCCTGTAAAGACTGAAAAATATATTATAGAAACTATTAATATGAATAAGAAGAAATAAATTGCATAATTAAGATATTTTACGTCAAGAAAACTTTTAAGATTTGAGAAAATAGTTGATTGATTTTTAAAAACAGATTTAGAAAAGTCAACTTGTTGAGTATAAACATTCGCTTTATAGTCTTTTTGTTTTTTGCTGTTGAGTCCAGATCTTTCGATAATATCATCAATTTCATCTTGATTCATCTTTAATGCAAGACAAATACTTTTAATAAAAGATAATGCATACACGGGTTCAATCCCAGTTATGTCGCCTTCGTCAATTTGCTTTAATAATTGCAATCGTATTTTGGTTTTTGAATATAAATAATCAAGAGACAATCCAAGAGATTCTCTTTTTTTCTTTAATTCTAGCAATATATCTTTTATATCATTCATAATGAAATTAATTAACAAAAACCAAGCCAAAATATTTTG
>CAIWET010000068.1 GCA_903911805.1 uncultured Ignavibacteria bacterium
ATGAAAAAAATATATTTATTATTAATAATTTTGGCTTTTAGTTCTGTTAATCTATTTAGTGAACCAAAAGCAGATAAAATCATTGATAAATTAAAAGCTGAGATAAACAAAGTCAAAGATTTTGAGGCAGAGATTGGAATAACTATCGATATAAGTTTTGTTAATGCTCCACCATCAAATGGCAAAATCTATTATAAAGCTCCAAACAAGAATAAGGTTGATGTAAAAGGGTTTTCATTATTGCCTAAGCAAGGTACTGGAAATTTTGTTGCTGAATTAATCAATAAAAAAGATATTAGCTTTGTATTAGTCGGAGATGAAGTAATTGAAGGCATCAATACAAAAATCATTAAAGCAATTCCTTCTGACTCAAAAAGTGAAATTGCTTTATCAACTCTTTGGATTGATGAAGCAAGAAATGTAGTGATCAAAGCAGAAAACACTACTAAAAATAGTGGCTCATTTGTGGTAAATCTAAAATATATGCAGATTGATAAAAAATATTGGATGCCAACTAAAGCTGAAATTAGCGTCGATATGAAAAATTTTAGAATGCCAAAATCGATAACTCTGGATAATAAAAAAGATAAGAAACCTGCCGATAAAAATGAAGATGTAAAAGGCAAAGTAACTATAGTTTATTGGAATTATAAAGTGAACAAAGGCGTTTCTGACGATGTTTTTAAATAAGAAAAATGGATATCAATTGAAACGTTGATATCCATTATTTATAATCACCCAAACATTAAAATCGTCCTTTTAATTGCTTTTACTAAAGCGTCTATTTCTTCTTTTGTATTGTAAAAAGAAAAAGATGCTCTTGAAGTAGCTGGAACATCAAATCTTCTCATCACAGGCTCTGTGCAATGGTGGCCAGTTCTTACTGCAACGCCTTCTCTATCGAGCAAAGTTCCAACATCGTGTGGATGTATATTATCCAAAACAAAAGAAATCACACTTGCTTTCTCTTTCGCTGTACCAATTATTCTCAATTCTGGAATTTCTAATAATTTTTCTGTTCCATAATTGAGTAATTCCATTTCATATTCATAAATATTGTCCAATCCAATACTCTCAACGTATTGAATTGCAGTTCCGAGAGCAATTCCATCAGCAATATTTGGAGTTCCTGCCTCAAATTTATAAGGTAAATCATTATAAAGAGTTTTCTCGAACGTTACACTTCTAATCATATCGCCACCGCCTTGATATGGTGGCATTGCTTCTAAAAGCTCTTTTTTGCCATATAGAATACCAACTCCTGTTGGTCCATAAAGCTTGTGACCTGAAAGTACAAAAAAATCGCAATCAAGATTGTTTACATCAACTTTTAAATGCTGAACTGATTGAGCACCGTCAATTAAGACTTTTGCCCCTGCTTGATGAGCTATTTTAATTATATTTCTTATCGGATTAATTGTACCTAAAGAATTTGAGATATGAACTATTGAAACTAATTTTGTTTTCTCAGAAATCAATTTCTTAAATTCATCCATCATTAACTCTGCATCATCATTCATTGGGATTACTTTGAGAATTGCTCCTCTTTCTTCGCAAACCATTTGCCAGGGAACAATATTTGAGTGATGCTCCATAGCTGAAATGATAATTTCGTCACCTTCGTTGATGAATTTTTTACCAAATGAACTTGCTACTAAATTTATTGATTCAGTTGTACCACGAGTGAAAATAATTTCTTCATCGAAATTAGCATTAATAAATTTCTTAACAATTTTACGGGCTTTTTCGAATTCCTTAGTTGAAAGTTCACTTAAATAATGAACTCCTCGATGAATATTAGAATTCATTTCTGAATAATATTGAACTAATTTATCTATTACAATTTGTGGTTTTTGTGTAGTTGCTGCATTATCTAAGTAAACTAAATCTTTGCCACGCACTTTTGCTTTTAAAATTGGGAAATCTTCTCTGATTTTCCAAACATCTATATTGCTCATAATTTTCTTTATAATAAAAAATAAAATACAAGTATTTAACTTGTTTTCCGTAAAAATATTGTTTATTTGCTTTTTCTAATCAATATTTTTTTTAATTATACGTTTCATAGTCCAATAGCTCCTTAGCTATATAACTAATTATATTTATTTATGAGGTTTTATATGAAATTTTTATTTAAATGCACTTTTTCCTGCTTTCTAATTTTTATGATAGCTTGTTCAGATGACGACAATGTTGTAAATTCTCAACGGGATCTGCAAGATAAAATTGAAACCTTGGTAAAGGAACAATTTAATACTTATAAGTTAAAATATCTTTCTTATCCAGGCGGATTAGCTATTAAAGTTTTACACGGAGAAGACTCATATTTTGCAACAACTGGTATTCCAAATGCTACAGAGAATATACATTTTAGAACGGCAAGTATTACAAAAGTTTTTACTTCTACTGCAATTTTACTTTTGCATCAACAAGGTAAATTAAATGTATTTAGTTTAATAACCGATAAAATACCAGGAACAGATGAACCTTATGTTCCAGATACTCCAGAATATAATATTCCATTCAAAAGTTCAATTACAATTCTTGATTTACTAAGGCATCGTGCAGGAGTTTTTGACGTAACAAATTTTGCTATTCCTGATACAATTTCTGGTAATTATCCATATAAAGGATCATCTTACCTTGAGTATATAAGTCAAAGTGATAAACAACATACGTTTACATTTGACGAATTAATAAGTATAAATGCAAAGCATGGCTTATATTTTTTCATTCCAACTAAAGGATATCACTATTCAAATACTGGATATTCGATCTTAGGCAAAATTATTGAACGCGTTTCTAAAAAGACTTATCAAACATTTGTTTTAGAAAATGTTCTAACTCCGCTAGGAATGACGAATAGTTCAATGCCTGTATTAGGAAATGATCAAATAATTCCGAATCAATTTGCTCAGGGTTTTATCTATTCGAATAATGGAATTCAAGATGTTACTTTATCCAATGTTTCGGGGAATGTTGCAGAAGGAAATTTAATCACGACTCCAAAAGATTTAGCTTATGCTTCAAGGAAACTTTTATCAGGACAAGGTATTTTGAATACAAACACAGTAAATTCCATAATGATGAATTGCATACCAGTTTCTGATGCGAGTAATGGAAGTTATGGTTGTGGATTAACATTTACTAACAACTTGGGTTATGGTCATAATGGAGCACATGAGGGATATTTATCATATATGGTATATGATCCAATAAATGATATAACTATTGCAATGTTTACTAATACGTGGAATTTAAAAGATGATATGAATACAATGAAGGAACAAGTTTATGATTTATTAGAAGGTACTGCTTATAAAATAAAGTCAATTATCACTACAAAATAGAATCATTGTTTTTTACAAAACCCAATTCACATAATATTTTTGAGTTGGGTTTTCTTTATATTACAGATTGAAAACATTTCAATAAATTTA
>CAIWET010000069.1 GCA_903911805.1 uncultured Ignavibacteria bacterium
ATTATTAGTAAATATTTTAAGAATAACGAAGTTATTTGATACAAAAGTTGATTCGTTAAGATTAATTGAATATGAATTTCCGTTGTTTAATAATATATTGCCAGAATCGTATATTTTCTCTCCTAAAACAGAATATCCTTCAATTTTATTTATTGACTCGTTATTGAGTTTATTGCTTATATTAATTTTATCAACTGCAGGATTTGGGAATAATGATATATTCTCATTTTCATTTATTTCAGCAACTTCTGTTACATATTCATTAAATGCATATCGAATTCCATTGCCAAAAGTTGTTACCATCAATTGAACATTAAGCCCTTCTGGATTAATAGCAGTTGTAACGTTATAATCAAAATAAACTCTCAATGGATGTTGGAATGGGAATTCGCTTATTTCGTGGAAACTTGGAGTTACAGAATTAATGAAATCAGTAACCCAAAGCCCGTCAAATCCAGTTGTAACATACATTCTATCAATAAAGAATGGATGTATTGTCATTGACTCAACATTGTCGACATCAAGTATTTTTGTCCAGGAAGAACCTCTATTTGTTGTTTTATAAAGTCCACCTAAACCTGAAGCTCCACCACCCCAGCCACTACAAACTGCGGCATAAAATATATTTTCATTGTGTTTATCAAAAATTATATCTTTTGTCCAATATTGCATTCCATTGTCTGAAATATCTTTCCAGGAAGCTCCTTTATCGGTACTCAAGAATACACCTGATGTAGCTGTAAAATTACCTGAAGCATCTCTTTGGCCTGAATATGAGCAAAGAATTGAGCCGTCATTTAATATTCTAATATTGAAAGGGTGTCCAGCTGTTCTTGCAGGATTTGAGAGTTTTGTCCAAACTGATTTTCCGTTTAAAGAAATATCACTGCAGAAATAAATACCACCAGATTTTGAATTAACAACGCTTGCATACATTTCTTTTTCGTTGTTTTTATTGAATTCAATCCAAACTACTGGATGTCCAAAGTCGTGTAATACACTCCAATTTGAACCTTGATTTGTAGAGTACATAACTTTCCCAGTACCAGCATCTAAAGTTAGATCATCTAAAAATGCTGCTTGATATAAATCTCTAACAGATGATGTAGCTGCATAATAATAATCAGGTGATGGGCCTCTTTTGGAAATTATTCTATAAATGTTCTTCTCTGTTAATCCAGTATTTAAAAAATATGGATTTGAACCATTTATAACACCAAAATCTGAGGTTCCTGCAATCTTAGGAAAATAATATCCTGGATAATCCAATCCTTCATTAACGCACCAAATTTTGGTGTTTTCAATTCCAATAGATGAATAATTGCTGGTCTTTGAGGTTTGTGCCCCTGCTTTATTTGTAATTGAAGTATAAATTTGTTTCCAACTAGTTCCGCCATCGGTAGTAATGTGTACAAATCCATAATCAGAAAGAACTGCTACAAGTGGATTGGTTGATGAACAAGAAAAACCTAAAGCAAATTCGCCATAAGTCCAATCTTCATTTCCACCACTACCCGCCCAACCTGTTGAGATATTTGCGTTATTAGTTGTTTTAAATATATCGGTAAAGCTAGTTCCGCCATTTGTCGATTTCAAAACTAAAGGAGTTTTTGTGGTTGAATTTGTTCCAGCCAAGTAAATTGTATTAGGATTATTTTTAGCCATTGAAATTAAATAAGGATTTGCGCCAGTTGGTAAATTTACAGTTTTTGGTACCCAAGTTGGAGTAACCAAGCCATAATTCATAGCATATAATCCATAATATGTTGGATAATTATATCCTTGGATTCCAGTCCATACCTGATCAACAGTAACGCAATAAAATACAGTTTGCATTCCAACTTTTACTCCAACAAATGAATATAAATATTCGTCTGTTCCTAATCCGCTTGGTACGGTTTTAGTAAAATTTGCACCGCCGTCAGAAGATTCTAAAAACCCATCACCTAAAGCAATCACTATTTTTTGACCATCAAAAAACGCTCCTGCTAGGTATGCGCCAGTTCCTAAAATATCTCCTTCATAGATTGAATTAAAAGAATTTCCACCATCGGATGAGAAAAATACTTCATAATCACTAGCAATTACAAGTCTATTAGAAGCAGATTCATCAGTAAAAATATAATATGTATTACCAAATGTTGGGTCATTTTCTAAAGATGTCCAAGTATTTCCAGCATCTGTAGATTTGGTTGGTACGTATAAATTTGCTCCAAAATCATTATTTACCGTATACATTATTTTTGCATCAGAAGTAAAGCAAACTTTAGAAGCACTAATTGACCTTAATGAAGAGTACGGATACATTTTCCAACTTGCACCCTGGTCAGTAGTTCTGAACATATTCGAATTATCAGATGGAAGAAAAACATCTTTAGCGTTTTGAGGATTAATTGAAGGATAATAGAAGCAACCTCCACCACCAGGGCCCATTGTTTGAAAATCCAGAGAAAGCATCGGAATGGAAGTTAAAACAAATAAAAAGAGTATAATAATTTTTTTCATAAGATATCCTTCAATCATTTATTAATAATATTTTCTACATTATTAATAATGACACAAGAAATAGTCAAATATTATCAAATTAATTTAAGAATTTTATTTTTTTGTTTCATCATTTTTCTTTAAGTTATATTTTTTGTAATTCAAAAAACTATTAAGATGTTTAAAACTGATATATTAATCATAGGTACAGGACTTGCAGGAGCAATTGCAGCTATCACTGCAGCCGATTTGGGTAGACAAGTAACCATTCTTACTAAAACTGAAGAATTATTAAGCGGAAGCACTCCTTATGCTCAAGGTGGAATTATTTACAGAGGAACTGACGATTCACCTGAAAAATTGAAAGCTGATATCATTGAAGCAGGTGATGGAATTTGCTGGGAACAAGCCGTTGACCAGCTTTGCGCAATTGGTCCACAAATGGTTGAAGAATGTTTGGTAACAAGGTGTAATGTTGATTTTGACAAAACAGAAAACAACGAATTTCATTTAACTGCCGAAGGTGCACACTCATCAGCAAGAATAATTCATTCAAAAGATAGAACAGGGGCAATTATTCAAAAATCTGTTATTGAGGAATTAACAAAACATCCAAATATCAAAATTCTTACGAACACAACTGTAGTTGATTTGATGACCTTATCTCATCATTCTACGAATTTACTAGATATTTATGAAAAACCTGCTTGTTTTGGAGCAATTGTTCTTGATAATGTTTCAGGTTCAGTTTATCCTGTTTACGCGGGAAAAACAATTTTGGCAACTGGTGGTTTAGGCCAAATATATCGTCACACAACTAATCCATCTGAATCTACGGGTGACGGAATAGCATTAGCTTGGAGAGCTGGAGCAAGGTGTTTCAATTTGCAATATGTTCAATTCCATCCCACAACTTTTTATAACAACAGAGAAAGTTTCTTAATCTCCGAAGCAGTAAGAGGCGAAGGTGGTGTATTGATTGATAAATCCGGAAATGAATTTATGCAGAAATACCACGAATTGAAATCACTCGCACCTCGCGATGTAGTAGCTCGTGGAATTCATCAAACGATGTTAGAAACCAATCATCCTTGTGTTTATTTAGATATTTCATTCAAAAATGCAGAATGGTTGAAAAATCGATTCCCAACAATAGATGCTTATTGTAACCGAGATGGGGTTGACATAACAAAAGAACCAATCCCAGTAGTCCCTGCTGAACATTATTCTTGTGGTGGAGTTGGAGTAGGCTTAACTGGAAAAACATCTTTAAGAAGATTATATGCTATTGGGGAAGTATCTTGCACAGGAATCCACGGAGCGAATCGATTAGCTTCAACATCTTTACTTGAAAGTGTAGTTTGGGGTTATTTAGCTGGCAAAGATGCAGTAGAAACCTTTAATGAAAATGATTATTATCCAGAAATATATCCTTGGGAAGAAGCTCAAGAATATATCGATCCAGCCTTGATTGCTCAGGATTGGATAACAATTAAAAATACAATGTGGAATTATGTTGGATTGATGAGAACTAAAAACAGATTAGTTAGAGCAAATGTAACTCTTAGACATTTGCAATCAGAAATCGAACAATTTTACAAAAAAGCTAAAATGACCAAGGAAATAGTTGAATTCAGAAACGGAGTGCAAACTGCTGTGGCAGTTACAATGGCTACATTAGAAGCCAGAGTGAGCAAAGGCACACATTATTTGGTGAAATAAAATGGAAATTGGAGAAATTTTATTTTATTCAGCTTTCATTGCCCCCATATTTATCAATATTTCTGTTATGAAATATTTGAAATACAAAATGTGGGTGAAATTCATAATTGGATTTGTAATTTCAATAATTGTAATTGCTATTTTGCTTTTTGCATCAATTTACAGTATAAAAGGATTAGGACCGTCATAGTATTTTTTAAAAGAAATTAAATTTTGGAAAGCATTTAAACCAAACTTAGACTATAAATTAGCTAAGAAAAGAAAATAGTTCTAATAAAATTTTTTAACAATTTTTAAACTTTTTTCATATTTTTTTTGGTCATTTCAATAATTTTCCATAATTTGCTTTTTCGTAACTTGTAAAGTTAGAAATTTAATTAGGTATAGAAATGTTTGCAGTAGTAGAAATAGCCGGAACACAGTTTGAAGTTAATCCAAATGAGATTATCAGAGTACCATTACTCAGTGGCGAACCCGGCACAAGTGTAGAATTTAACAACATACTAGTAGCAGGTGTGGGCGAAGAAACCAAAATTGGTGCTCCATACATTAGCGGAAGTGTATCAGCTAAAATATTAGCTCATGGCAAAGACCAGACTGTTATCGTTTTCAAAAAGAAAAGAAGAAAAGGATATCAAAAAAGAAATGGTCATCGCCAGAAATTTACTAAAATTGAAATTACAAATATCAATATAAATTAAGGAGTTCTAAATGGCACATAAAAAAGGTGGCGGTTCCTCTAGAAACGGACGCGACTCCAATGGCCAAAGACGCGGCGTAAAAAAATTCGGTGGTGAAAAAGTTATTGCCGGTAATATCATCGTGCGTCAATGTGGCACTAAATTCCATCCAGGAAATAATGTCGGCTTAGGTAAAGATTTTACAATCTTTGCTTTGATTGAAGGAAAAGTAAAATTTGAAAGAAAAAACAGAGAAAAATTACAAGTTTCTGTTTATGCTAATTAATTATTAATTAATATCTCTACTTGCAATTTGGGATTTATTCCCTATCAAAATCCCTTCCTAAAAAGGAGGGGATTTTTTTTCATTTCTGTTTGCTCAAAATCCACATTTCTTGATTTATTTCAAATTTATTCTTTATTTTTTCGTTATTTCATCAATAATATGGAGAAATTATGAATACTATAAATGATGTAATAAATTCAATTGATGAATTTTCAATTGATGATAAACTTGAACTTGCTGATATTATTAGAAAACAAGCAATTGAACAAAGAAGACTTGAAATTAAAAAGAATTCCGTAGAAGCTTTGGAAGAATTCCATTCTAAGCAAATCAAACCTGAGTCTGTAGAAGATTTTTTTAGGAGAATTTAAATTGAATTATCAATTAGTTTTCTCTTCTGGCTTTCAAAGAGCTGTAAAAAAAATCAAACGAAATACAGATTTATTAATAGACTTACAAAAAGCTCTGGTTGTTTTACAAAATGATCCTTTCGATCCAAGATTGAAGACTCATAAACTAAAAGGTATTTTAGATGGTTTATATGCTTCTTCAGTTGACTTTGAACATAGAATAATATTCAATTTAATATATGAGTCTGATACTTCAGCTGATTTGCTAATTGATTTTGGCACACACGACGAAGTTTACTAAAATTTTTCAAAAAAATATACTTTATTACTATGAAAAAAAATTTATTAGTTATTGCTTCTCCATCTGGAGGAGGAAAATCAACAATTGCAAAGCACGTGCTAAATAAATATCCGAATGTGAAATTTTCGATTTCAGCTACTACTCGCCAAATGCGTCCTGGTGAAACTCAAGGAAAAGAATATTATTTTTTGACTAAAGATGAATTTAACCAAAAAATTCAAAATGACGAGCTTTTGGAATACGAAGAAATTTTTGGCAATATTTACGGTACCCTGAAAAGTGAAGTCATCAGATTGACCTCTCAGAATTTAGTTCCACTTTTTGATGTGGACGTAAAAGGCGCTATGAATATTAAAAATATTTATCCTGAAAATACACTTTTGCTATTCATCGAACCACCATCTCAAAAAGTTGCTGAAGAACGATTAAGGAATAGAAAATCTGAAACTGAAGAACAAATACAAACAAGAATTAAAAGATATCAACTAGAAATTAGTATGAAGGATGAATTTGATTTTTGCGTTATAAATGATGACTTGCAAAGAGCTATTTCTGAAGTTGAAATCATAATTGAACGCGAAATTGCTCTTTAGCCAATTATATTGATTTTAATTAGCCATTTGTTATAAATTCAAAGCAATTATTTCATTGGTTAAATAACTTAATTTTATAGTAATTATAAAAGTTGTAAAATTTGAGTAAAAAAGTATAAAAAAAATGTTTTTTGTTAAAAAAATGTTTAGGTATAATTAAATTATTATTATTAATTTGCAGGATAAAATAAACTAATTTTTATTTATAAATATATTGGAGAGATTCAATGAATAAAATGTACAGATTTTTAATGTTGGCTTTAATGGCCGCATTACTTTCAACTTCTCTTTTCGCAAAAGTTCAAAAAAGAATGCTTATGGAAGATCATACTGGCGCTTGGTGCGGCTGGTGTGTATTAGGCAATCAAGCAATGGAAGATATGCTTGTTCAATATGGCGAAAATTTCATCCCAGTTGCTTTGCATAATGGCGATAAATTAGTTTCTGGTTCCCACCAGGCAACTTTAGCTTCTAAATTTTCTGTTACTGGCTATCCAAGTGGAACTTTAAACAGATCTCTTGTTTATGGTAATACTATTCCATTCCATCCATCATATTGGCCACAAGTTTGTTCACAGCACGCTGCTGATCAAACTATTGCTGATGTTGACGTAACATATTCAATTACAGGTACACAATTAACTGCAGAAGTTACTTGTACTTTAACTGAAGATTATGCTGGTCAATTAGCTTTTAACTTGTTTGTTATGGCTGATGATTTAACTGGCACAGGTACAGGTTGGGATCAAGTAAATTATTTAACTGGCAGAGCTGGTTACGAATCTCATCCATATTACACTTTACCAAACCCTGTTACAGGTTTCTATCATATGAATGTTATGATTGATATGCTTGGTGGTACTTTAGGAGCAAACGCATTATTCCCAGCATCACCTGCAAAAGCTGGTGTTAAATACACAAAAACATTTACAAAAGATCTTTCTGCATACCCTTTAATTCAAAACATTAAAAAAGTATATGTTATTGGTTTAGTTCAAGAAACAGGATCAGCAAGTACAATTTTAAATGCTAAAATGGCTGGTAAAACAATGCCAAGACCAAAAGCTGGCTTAACTGCTACTGAAGATGGTGTTTATCTTGATGGTGCTTTAAATACAAAAATTACAAAAACTATCACTTTCCAAAATACTAGCAAATATGACGTTGTTGCTGATTTCTCAATTAATGCAGCAAAAACAACTACACCTGCTGATTGGAAAAACTCAATTGACGTTACTAATGCTTCAGTTAAAGCTGGTGGCTCAAAAGTTATCACATTGACTACTGAAATCGGTTCAACAGTTGCTTATGGCGACGTTACTGTTAAAGCAGTTGTTCAAGATGGTACAGATTATGATGGTTTAGCATCAGGTTCAACAATCGGTATTTTATCAACTGGTGCTGAAGGCGTTGTATTCCATTTTGATGATGGAGCAATCAAACCAATTCTTGATGTATTTGATAAATTACCTACAGTAAAAGCTAAAATGGCTGTTATTCCTTTCAATTCAAATACAGTTGCTGCTTATGGTTCATATGACTTTAAAGTTATCATCGTTCCAGAAACATTTAGCTCAAGAGGCACAATTATTAATTATGCTGAATTATTATCATATTTAGCAAGCCAAAGAGACAATGGAAAAGCAATTTTAATGACATCAATGATCGATATGTTCTTTGCTGCTGGCAATTATTCATCATTAGCTCCTAATGCTGCAACTACAGCATTCTTCAAAACTAAATGGGGAATCAGTGGTCCAGTTCAAGGAAATCCTTATACAATCGGTAACGGTACAACTGGTGTATTAACTCCAGTTCCTGTTGTTGGTGTTACTGGTGAAATGGCTACTGGATTATCATTCAATATTAATGAATATAATTCTGCTACTCACCCATATTATACTTTCTGGGCTGATCAAATTACAATCGTAAATCCTAATTTAGCTACAGCTATTATGAAATATAATGATGCTGCATTACCAGAAGCAAATAAAATTGCAGCTGTTAAAATTGTTACTACAAAAAATAAGAACATTTATATGGGCTTTACTTTTGACTTAATTGCTAACATAACTTCAAGAACAACTTTAATGGCCAATATGTTAGTATGGTTAACTGGAGCAAGTGATGTTGAAGAATTCGACAACTTGAATACTGCTAAACTTACTGTTTATCCTAACCCAGTTATCA
Source organism: uncultured Ignavibacteria bacterium (assembly GCA_903911805.1). Taxonomy (GTDB): domain Bacteria; phylum Bacteroidota; class Ignavibacteria; order Kapaibacteriales; family UBA2268; genus CAIWET01. Next base: position 8,607 of record CAIWET010000069.1, read on the forward strand.
ATCGTTCAACAGTTAGCTTTAACTTAACTAACGATGCAACTGCAAGTGATGTTTATTTAGTTGATTTAAATGGCAACAGAGTTATGGATATTGCAACTTCAGCTTTTGCTGCAGGAACAAATTATGTAACAGTTGATGCTAGCAAATTATCAAGTGGTAAATATTTTGTTGTAACTAATATCAACAATCGTTTATCTCAAACTCCATTAGTTATTACTAAATAATTAATCAGTTTAATTCTCTGAATTAAGAGCTGTCAAAAATTTGACAGCTCTTTTTTTGTGGTTACTTTTCGCCATGGTTCAATAATCGCCAAGTGTATATCAAAATTATACTATAATCAAATTTCTGCTCTTCGAAAAAATAAATCCTGAAATTGTTAATTTATCGCTATTATTCTCCTTATATATGTATTGCCTGGCTAATTATTAGCTACATTCAGATCTCATGTCCTCATTTATTTATGAACATTTTTTACATTACAAGCATTTTGGCATTGTAATTGATATATTTGAAATGTGATTATTTTATAGGGAAAATAATAGGGAGTTGATGTGATTTATAAGGATTTTTTGTTTAAAGAGAAGCTACCTCTGTTCAATAGAGGGTTAGACGCATATTCTATGCGCCAAACAGCTATCGCAAAAAACCTTGCAAATGCGACTACTCCAGATTATCAGCCAACAGCAGTGAAATTTGAAGAAAAATTCAATGAAGCAAATGTGGCTATAAAAGGCTCTGAGTCAGATCAGATGCACATCCCAATAGGACAACAACCAGATGGTAAAATTTCAGGCGAGGAAGATGCAGCAAACATTCCAAAGGCTGAAATGTACTTTTCAGGTGAAAATCACGTAAATATAGACAAAGAAATGTCGAATTTGGCGCAAAATCAGATTAAATTCAGGTTTGCATCACGTATGGTTAAACGCTATTTTGCAGGAATGCAATCAGCAATTACTGGATTTAGGGAGTAAATAATCATAGTGATTAATATTCGACAAATTAGTATAAAAGTGATTAGGTACAAGTGCTTACGTAGTTTTATCTATTTCATATATTAAAATATTCATTTAATTTTGTAGTAGGAAGTATGGCAGAAAATATATTTTCGAGTTTCGCGATAAGTGGACAAGGAATGAGCGTACAAAGACAGAAATTGTCTGCTGTTGCTAATAATATAGCTAATGCAAATACAACCAAAGGCATAGACGGAAAACCTTATCAAAGGGAAGTAGTGTTAGTAAGAGGAGCGAAGTTCAGCGCGTTCGAAAATGAATTAAACAGTCAATTAGATATGACTAAAACTTCTGACGAACATACTATGAACACAAATTTTGGGGGGATTAATAATACAGGTAATTTTGTTAGTGCAACATTAGCCAAAGATACATCGGCACCGCGTCTGGTTTATGACCCGGCACATCCCGATGCTAATGCAGATGGCTATGTAGAAATGCCAAACATCAATATCGTAACTGAAATGGTCGAGATGATTTCAGCTCAAAGAGCATTTGAGGCAAATACGAGTGTGGTGGAATCGGCAAAATCAATTGCACGTGATTCTTTGGAAATTTAGTCTCATTAAGGGTGCTTAAATGAATATTCAGGCAATTAGAGCGTATTCGGAACCGGTAATACCTCCGAGTCGACCGAGCAATGTTGTTCAAAAGCAAGAGCTTAAGAAAACAGAGCAAACTTCGACTCAGGCGAGCCAAGCAAAAAGTGGTGGCAATCAGCTTATCACTCCGAAAGAAAGGGAATTTTTTATGAAAATGTTCCCCGATAGTTCTTCCCAGATTGAAAAACATATTCTTTTCAATCGAAATGGAAGACTACAAACACAATCTTTCAATAAAGGATTGATTGTTGATAGCAGAGTTTAGTTTTTATGCGCAAGCATATGTAAAAGCAATGATTTAATATGGAAAAATACGTGTGAAAGGATTCACTTTATGATTATCAATGAAATAGAAGGAAACAGGATTTACAGTCCGTTCCAACAAGCCAAATCCCAAAACCTTAGCCAGCCAGGCGCTGGTAAGGAAACTATGGGCTCATCTTTCAAGGATTTCTTAGACGACGTAAACAGTATGCAAAAAGAATCTGGTGACTTACAAGAAAAGCTCATCAAGGGTGAACCTGTTGATATTCATGACGTTATGATTGCTACAGAAAAAGCTAAAACAGGATTTCAACTATTAATGGAAATGAGAAATAAGTTTCTCGACCTTTATAAAGAAGCAACTAGAATGCAAGTATAAATTTCTTAAATAAATGATATAAAATGGCACAAAACGAGTTAATAGAACAATCAAAAAATTTCTTTAAGAAATTAACAACAGTCCAAAAATCAATTCTTGGCGGGGTAGCTGCTTTGATGATTGCCGGAATTGTCTTACTATTTATGTCCGGTTCCAGTAAAGATATGGGAGTTCTCTTCAGTAATTTAGAAGAACAAGAATCCGGAAAAATAATTGAAAAACTTAAAGAAAGAAAAATAGAATATCAGCTAAACGATAAAGGCACAACTATTATGGTTGATAGAGCTGTTCTTTATGAAACTCGTTTAAGCTTAGCCAACGAAGGATTGCCTGAATCAGGCGTTGTTGGTTATGAATTATTTGACAAAACAAACCTTGGAATGAGTGAATTCGTTCAAAAACTAAATTTTAGAAGAGCAATTGAAGGTGAATTAGCCAAAACTATCAATTCAATTGATGAAGTTAAAAAAGCAAGAGTTCATTTAGTTATTCCAGAAAAAACATTATTCGAAAAAGATCAGAAATTCCCTACAGCTTCAGTTACATTACATTTAAAATCCAACAAAGGTATAGGAAAAGTTAGCATTGAAGGTATTCAAAATCTTGTATCATCAAGTGTTGAAGGAATGCAAGCTGGCAACGTAACAGTAGTTGATTCTAGAGGTAAAATATTATCCTCACCTACACTCAATGAAACTTCAGTTGCTGGGCTTACAGCTGCCCAACACGAGCAACAAATCAAAGTTGAGCAATACGTTACAAGCAAAGTACAATCACTCTTAGATGGTGTTCTTGGAGTTGGCAATTCCGAAGTTAGAATTAATGCTGAGCTTGATTTTACTCAAACTGAAAAAACTGTAACTGACTTTGATCCAGAAAAGCAAATCGTAAGAAGTGAACAAAATATTCAGCAAACAGAAAAGAATATTATTCCTGATTCACTATTTTTAAATGGAGTTAGTTCAGAAAAAGGACAACAGAACAATATTCAAAATTACGAAATTGCTAAAACTGTTGCTAAAATTGTAGAAGAAGTAGGAAATATCAAAAGATTATCAGTAGCCGCAATGGTTAATGGTACAAATAAGATAATTGACAATAATGGAATAAAGACATTACAATATACTCCTCGTACAGACGAAGAAATGCAAAAATTGAACGAAATCGTAAAAAATGCTGTTGGATTTTCTCCTGAAAGAAAAGATCAGATTTCAGTATTAAATGTTCCTTTTGATACGTCTGTAGAAACTCAGGATTTAAATAATGTTCCAGTTCTTCCTTGGTGGCAACAACCGGACAATATTAAAATTCTAATTTTAGTTGTTTTGATGATTCTAACTGTATTCTTAATGTTCTTAATCTTACAGTCAAAAAGAGTCAAGAGCAAAATGCGCATTGCAATGGGGCTTCCAGAAACAATCGCAATTGAAGATGAATTAGAGAAACAAGAAGAAGAAGAAGAATTAGAAGAAATAATTCTTGATGATGAAGATATGTTGCTTCTTCCTGCAGAATTGCCAGAGCAATTATTACTTCAAACTGATAGATTAGATCATGATATTGAAGACTTTGAAGAAGAAATTGAAGACGAAGGTTATGATACTGAACTTCTATCTGGCAGAGCTTCTGCAAGATTTGAAGATGCAGAGCCTGAAATGAGCGAAGAAAGATTGATGAAAATCGAGATTAAAGGCAAAGTTCAGGAATTCATAGACAAAGATACATCAGAAGCAGTGAAATTAGTAAGAATGTTGCTTATGCAAGACAATGAAGAAAAAGCACTGAAACCATAAAAAATTGAATAACATTAATTAAAATATAACTGAATAAGATAAGATGAAAAAAGGAAGTGTAAGAGCGGATACTTTATCAGGAAGACAAAAAGCGGCAGTTTTGCTTATGTCTTTGGATGTAGATGTTGCTGCAAAAGTTTTCAAAGAGCTCGATATGAAAGAAGTTGAGCAGATTGCAGTTGAGATCACCAACCTTAAGGACGTACCGCCACAGACAGTAGAAGAAGTTATCGAAGAATTTTATCAGTTGATGACTGCTCAAAACTATATGATTGAAGGTGGTCTAGATTATGCTCAGGTAATCCTTGAAAGAACTTATGGATTAGAAAAAGCAAAAGATATTATTGAAAAAATCAGAGTATTGACAACAGTACGTGGTTTCAATATTTTAAAGAAATCTGATCCTTCGCAGTTGGCTAGCTTTTTATCTAAAGAGCATCCACAAACAATTGCATTTATCTTATCTCACTTAACTCCTGACCAAACAGCTGGAGTATTAAATGAATTCAATGAGCAACTCAGAAACGATTGCGTTATGAGAATTGCTAAAATTGGAAAAGTATCACCGCAATTAGTTACTCAAATTGAACACGTTGTTGACCAGATTGCAGAATCTACATTATCACAGAATTTAGCAGCTACTGGCGGCGCTCAACTTGTTGCCAATATCTTGAACAAAAGTAATAACGCAACTGCAAAACTTATTTTGGAAAATATCGAAGAAAAAGACAATCCTCTTTCAATCGAAATCAAACGTCTTATGTTCTTATTCGAAGATATCGTTCTCATCGATGATAAAGGTATCCAAAGAATTCTTAGAGATGTTGACAAACGTGACCTTGCTTTGGCACTTAAAGTTTCAGACGAAAAGATTAAAACTAAAATATTTAAGAATATGTCCGAACGTGCTTCTGCAGTAGTAAAGGAAGAACTCGAGTTTATGGGACCAGTAAAACTTAAAGAAGTTGAAGGCGCTCAAATGAGAATAGTTGATATTATCAAGAGACTTGAAGAACTTGAAGAAATTGCTATTGGTGGCAGTGGTAAAGAAGACGTATTTGTTTAATAATTATAGTATTTTATAATGGCTCAATTTGTCGTAAAAAAAAAGCAAAAGCTCGAAAGAGTTGAGATTATTCCTTCTGATAGAGCACAAGACATCAGGGACTTAATCTATAATCCTTTCACATTTGATGACGATAATCTAGCTATTGACGAAGAGCCAATTGAGGAAGACTTAACTCCTCCTGAGCCAGTAGAAATTGAGCAAACATATTATCGTGAGTTTAAATTTACGAATTTACGAAAACCTCAAAACTTAGATTTGAGAAGAGTTCCACCTGTTGCTGTTTTAAAAGAATTGCACGATATCGAAATGGAGCAATCCTATAAAGATGGGTATAATGATTGCTATAACGAAATGAAACCAAAATTTGATGCTGAAAAAGCTGAACTCGAAGATTGGATTAAAAATTTCGATTTAGTAACCTACGAGCTAAATAATCAATTTTCTTTAGATATGAAAAAATTTGAAGATACTCTTTTGAGTTTGTCGATTATTGTTGCTCAACATATCTTAGAAAAAGAAATTTCTGCCCACTCCAGCATAGTGATTGACCAGGTAAGAAAGGCAATTAATGCAGTTGAAGAAGACAAAATCTTTAAAATCAGAGTAAATCCTACAAATATTTCAACTTTAGAAAAAGTTAAAAGTTCATTATTCGAAGACAAATCTAAATTAAACGGTATTTCAATTATTGCTGACGAATCAGTTGATTTGGGTGGTTGTATGCTTGAAACTTCAGCAGGAATTGTTGACGGAAGAATCAAAACTCAATTAGGATTGGTTGCAGATCAAATTTTCAACTCTGGTATTGAAGATATTTTTGATGAAGAAGAACCTTTAGTTGATGATTACGAAGCTCCTGAAGAAGTGGAGGAAGAAAAACAAGAAATTGGAATTGAATACTCAACTGAAGATGAACATAATGATGAAACATTAATAGATTTTACTGAAAATTTACCAACTGAAGCTGAGGTTGTTGATAATCACGATAATGAATTATCTGATATTGACAATTATTTATCTGAAAACAATGAAAATCCATCAGGAACCTCACTTGAAGAATTCGATTTTCTAAAAGATTTACAAGATTTTGACTTGGGTGATATCAATGATTAATCCAGCCAAATTACAATCAAGATTAACAAATGTTTTAAAAAACACCAAACCTTTGGAAATGGTGGGAAGAATAACTAAAGTTATCGGATTGGTATTAGAAAGCGAAGGACCTAAAGCTGCTATTGGCGAAGTTTGTTCAATCAGAGATAGAGCAGGAAATGAACTTTCTAAAGCAGAAATTGTTGGATTCAAAGATGAACGAATATTATCAATGGTTCTTGGCGATTTGACTAATATTAGTCCTGGAATGCAAATAGTTGCTACCGGCTCTCCACTAACTATTAATTGTGGTGATTTTCTTCTTGGTAGAATTATTGATGGATTAGGAAATGCAATTGATGGTGGCGAAGAATTTTCGAAATCACACAGAAGAAGCATTTATGCTAGTCCTCCTAATCCACTATTCAGACAAAGAATTACTGAACCAGTTTCCACAGGAATCAGGGCAATTGATACAATGCTTACTTTGGGTATGGGTCAAAGAATTGGAATTTTTGCTGGTTCTGGTGTTGGAAAATCTACGCTTTTAGGTATGATTGCACGAAATACTTCTGCAGATATTAACGTAATTGCTTTAATTGGTGAACGTGGCAGAGAAGTAAGAGAATTTATTGAAAATGATTTAGGTGAAGAAGGTTTAAGACGTTCTATTGTAGTAGTTGCAACCAGTGATCAGCCTTCATTAGTAAGAGTAAAATCAGCTTTAGTTGCTACAACAATTGCTGAGTACTTTAGAGATAAAGGAAAAAATGTGATGTTGATGATGGACTCTTCAACTCGTTTTGCTATGGCACAGCGTGAAGTTGGATTGACTATTGGCGAACCGCCAACTACGAAAGGATATACACCTTCTGTTTTCAGTGCAATGCAAAAAATGATGGAGCGAGCAGGAACAGGTGAAGTTGGTTCGATAACTGGTCTTTATACGATTTTGGTTGAAGGTGACGATATGAATGAACCTATTGCAGATACTGCAAGAGGAATTTTAGATGGTCACGTTGTATTATCAAGAAAAATGGCTTCTTTAGGTCATTATCCCGCTATTGATGTATTGGAGAGTATTTCCAGAGTTGCAAAAGATGTAATAACCAGAGAGCACAATCAAAAAAGAGTACAAGTTAATGAGCTTTTGGCGACATATAGATCAGCAGAAGATTTAATTAACGTAGGTGCTTATCAAAAAGGTATTAATCCTAAAATTGATACAGCTGTAGCCTATAACGAAAAAATAAACAATTTTTTGAAGCAATACGTTGAAGAAAAAGTAAGTTTAGATGATTCGGTAAAAGAATTGATGGGATTAATTGGTTAATGGCAAAAAAATTTATATATAGATTTGATAGTATTTTACGACTAAGAGAATATAACACTCAGTTAGCTCGCGAATCATTGAATTTTGCCGTAAAAATTAAGAATGATAAACTTGATTTGATTGAAGATCACAATAATACAATTAATAATAATTCAAAAATTGGTGAAGTTAGATTAACTGCATTTGAATTGCAAACTACCCATCATAATATTAATTTTATACGCGAAGAAATTAAGAAAATTGGTGATGAGATTAAAGAACTAGATGAAATCATTGGAGTTAGAAGATCCAAACTTACTGAGGCTATGAAAGATGAGAAAATAATGGAAAAACTCAAGGAAAAGAAACTCAATGATTATCTATATGAACTAAATAAAGAGGAAACTGCTGTTTTTGATGAAATTGCTGGACGCAGAGCTCAATATGGAGAGCAAAATTAGGAGTATTAAATTATGGAACCGAAAAAATTATTAATGATCATAATGTCTGTTTTACTTGCTTTTGTAGTAATAATTTCTGCTTTTTTAGGACTTATAAAGTTTTATCCTGCTGCTTTAGGATTACCTGAACCAGCTAAAGATACAACAAATATAATGAATCCTAATTTACCACAGCAACAAGCTTCAGCTGCCCCTGCTCCTGTTATTCCAATTGCTCATTTAACTCAATATCAGCTCGATTCTCTGAATATTGAATTAATGAAAAGAAATTTAGACAGCAATGAAAGAAAAGCAATTATTGATAATAATAGGTTTTTGATTGATTCAATTAATAAAATCAACAATATGATTGCCGGTTTGAAAGATAATTTCAGTAAAACTTCTGACACATTGAATAAAAAAGCTGGAGTTTCTAAAAAATTATCTGATTCCTTAACAACTCTTTATAATCTTTATTTAAAGGCTAATAATGAAATTGCTGCTACGAAGGAAAAAATAAAAGCTCAGGAAAAGTCAATTGAAAAGAATGTTGACTCCCTCTCTCAAAAGAATTTTGAAACTTTTGCTAAAATCTATAACGGATCTTCGCCCAAAGAAGTAGCAAAAATTTTGGAACAAATTGATGAAAAAGATGCAGCAAAAATATTAAAAATGATGCAAAAGAAAAAAGCCAGCAAAGTATTGGATTTGATGAAACCAGAAGTTTCTGCTGCTATTTTATTGCTTGGAGCAGGGAATTAAATAAAGATTAAACTCTGAATTTTCTTTCTATTTCGCGCTTTGAATCTTTTTCTTTCATATCTTCGCGTTTGTCGTAATTCTTTTTGGCTCTAACCAAACCAATTTCTACCTTAACAAATGGACCTGAAAAATAAATTGACAATGGAATAATTGTTAATCCTTTTTCGGTAACCTGTTGTTTCAATTTTCTGCCTTCTCTCAACGAAATTAAAAGTTTTCTCATTCGCTTTGGCTCGTGATTCTCGCGATTGCCGTGATCATAAGGGCTGATATGAAAATTAAGCAAGTATAAATCAAAATTATCTTTTTCTAGAAAAGTAGCATAAGCATCCATAAAATTACATTTACCTGCTCTTAAAGATTTTACTTCAGTTCCAGTTAGCACAATTCCAGTTTCAAGTTTGCTTACTACTTCAAAGTCGTGCCAAGCTTTTTTATTGTTTGCTATCGATTTTACTTTTCTGTTTGCTAAATCTGCAGGTTTCATTGGGTCTTCTTTGTTGTGTCATTAATATTTCCTGCTTTTTTAGCAGTATCTTTTAGCATAAAACTAGCATTTGCTTTACTTAAACTATCTTTACGGAAGAATGTATCAATCAGATTTCTTGCAATAGGAGCAGCAGCTGTGGAGCCAAATCCAGCATTTTCAACAATTACAGCAACTGCAATTTTTGGATTTACTTCAGGAGCATAGCAGATAAACCAAGAGTGATCTTGCCCGTGAGGATTTTGGGCAGTACCAGTTTTGCCTGATATAACAATTTCGCTACTTTTAACATTCCCAGCTGTACCTCCAGGAGTATTAACAACGTCGTACATACCTTTTCTGATTATATCAAAAAATTTAGGATTGATGTTTACTTTTTTGCTATCAAAATCGAAATTTTCAACTTTTCTCAATAAGTTATTACTATAGGCTCTTACTACGTGTGGCTGGAAAATTGTCCCACCATTTGCTAATGATGCTGCATAAACTGCCATCTGCATTGGAGTTACAGAAATTTCTCCTTGACCAATTCCATAATTCACCAAACTGCCTTTTCCCAAAATACCTTTTTTTGTTTTTTCTTCAAACCAATCAGGATAAGGCATAAAGCCTCTGGATTCATTTGGTATATCAACATTTGTTTTTTCGCCAAAACCAAACATTTGAGCATATTTATGTAATTTTTCAATTCCTAATCTTAAACCAAGGTTATAGAAAAATACGTTACAAGATGCTTGAATAGCTCTTCTTACATTTAATGATCCATGAGATCCGTGGCATTTGTAATCTCTTCCACCATAATGAAAAGAACCACCACAAGGAATTGTCGTATTTTCATTAATAATGCCTTCCTGAAGACAAGCTAATGCAACAAGCATTTTCCAGGTAGAACCCGGAGGATATTGCGACTGAATACCACGATTCAAAAGTGGACTTGCCTCATCATCCTTCAATTTATTATAAATATCTGCAGGAACTTTTCCTCTAAATTCCCTTACGTCATAATCGGGTTTACTTGCAAAGCAAAGAATTTCGCCATTTGTTGGGTCAATTGCAATTGCTGCTCCTCTTCTACCGCCCAATTCAGATTCAGCTCTTTCTTGCATCATTTTATCAATAGAAAGATAGAGGTCGAAGCCATTGCTAACTTTTACATCACTTTTGCCATTATTCAATGCTGAAATTTTCTGGCCATTTCTATTAACAGCCACAAAGTTTATGCCTTTTGTTCCTCTTAAAAATTCTTCATAATTTGCTTCAATACCGCTTATGCCAGTTATATCGCCTGGGCGGTAATATCCTTTTTTCTCGAGTTGGTCTTTAGAAATCTCGCGAGTATAACCTAAAAGATGAGCCATATTCCCTTTAAAGTCATATAATCTCTTACTTTCGGTTGTTACATCAATACCTTGCAAAATATCATTATATTCTTCGATTCTTGAAATATATTTGAAGTCAGCATCTCGCATTAGTCTAACTGGCTCAAACTTAGAATAGTTCTTACTTTTATCAATAATTTTCTTTATTTCTTCTTGATCCATTTCAAGCAATTGAGCTAAAAGCGGAAGTCTGTCCATTTTGAAATCATTTGGAATAAGTCTGATTGTAAATGATGTTTCGTTATGAACCATCAACAATCCGTTTCGATCGAACATATTGCCTCTGAATGGTTCAATAATATCTTGCTTGATAGCTTGTGCCTCACTCAACGAGCGATAGCTGCTACCCTTTACTATTTGTAAATAACCAAGCCTGGAGCCATATAAAATCACAAAAAGCAGAATCATATATTTAATGATTTTTGCTCTTTGCTCCGAACCAAACTCTATTCCTGAATAATTTCTTGCCATATATATTTAATTTTTATTATCTTTGTTACGAACAAATTAACGAAATTTAGGACTATTTATTTATATAATATGAAATTATATTTTCCTTTCGTTCAAGTTGCCGGAATCAAAAGCTCCGAGGAGATAAAATTGCTTTTGGAATTCGAAAATCTTTATTTTGGTTTTCCATTTTCTTTGGATTACCACACTGAAGATATCAGCATTGATTATGGCAAAGATTTAATTGAAAAATTTAACATCCACGAAAAATCTATTCTTATAACATATCTTAATACTGCTGAAGAAATTATTGAAAAGTTAAATTTTCTAGGTATTAATAAAGTTCAGATTCATTCAGAAATTGATCTAAGTGAATTAATCAAATTAAATTCAAATAAAGAAATCTCAATCATTAAATCATTAATAGTTAAAAAAGACAATTTAAGTGAATTAATGAAAAATATCGAAATTCAAGCACCTTACGTAGATGCTTTTATTACTGATACTTATGACGAAGAAACAGGTGCTAAAGGTGCAACCGGAAAAACTCACGACTGGAATATTAGCAAATTGATTATTGATAATTCTATTAAACCAGTAATTTTAGCCGGTGGATTAAATCCTGAAAATGTACTAAAAGCACTTGAGTTTTGCAATCCAGCAGGAGTGGATAGCCACACTGGATTAGAAGATGAAATTGGACATAAAGATTATCATAAAGTTAAATTATTTTATGATATTTCAATGAATTATATGCAATTACGTTAATATATTCTTACTATATTGTGTTTTAAATAAAATGGAAATAAAAATGTTCGCAAGTATAAATGAACAAATGGATATTATCAAAACAGGTGTTGTTGATCTATTGCCTGAAGAAGAATTAGTTAAAAAATTAGAAAAATCTCAAAAGATGAATAAACCAATAATTGTTAAATTGGGATGCGACCCTTCACGCCCAGATTTGCATATTGGTCACGCAGTTGTATTGCATAAAATGAGACAATTCCAGGATTTAGGGCATCACGCAATTTTAATTATTGGCGATTTTACCGCAATGATTGGCGATCCAACCGGAAAAAACAAGACAAGACCTCAATTGACAATCGAAGAAACCAAAATTAATGGTCAATCATATTTAGAACAAGCTGGAAAAGTATTAGACATTACTAAACTTCAAATTATGAATAATTATGACTGGCTTGGAAAAATGTCATTTATGGACGTTGTTAAACTTTCTGCGAAATATACTGTTTCTCAATTATTAGAGCGCGAAGATTTTCATAACAGATTCAATAATAATGTTCCAATTTCAGTTCACGAGCTTTTGTATCCATTAGCGCAAGGAATGGATTCTGTTGAGATAAAATCTGATATTGAATTAGGCGGAACTGACCAAAAATTCAATCTTTTAGTGGGAAGAGAATTACAGAAAGCTTACGGAATTGAACCTCAGTGCATTTTAACAATGCCAATTTTAGAAGGAACTGATGGCGTTGAAAAAATGAGCAAATCATTGGATAATTATATTGGTTTAACCGATTCACCCAAAGATATGTTCGGCAAAGTAATGTCAATTCCAGACAATATGATTACTCGCTATTTACGCTATGGTGCTTTGAGAAATCACGACGAAATAGTGACAATGGACAACGGATTGAAAGATGGCTCTCTCCATCCAAGAGATGCAAAAGTAAGAACCGCAATTGAAATTGTTGCACTTTACCACGACCGCACTGCAGGTGAAAATGCTTTTGCTGAATTCGAAAGAATTTTCAAAAACAAAGAATTGCCAGATGTGATTGAAGAAATAGAATTAGAATCTGATTCTAAAGAAATGACATTAGGAGATATTTTAGTAAATTCAAAGTTAGCTCCATCAAAAAAAGAAGCTCGTAGACTTGTGGATCAAGGTGGCGTTTATGTAAATGGTGAAAGAGCCGATAACTTCTTTTTAAATATAGATTTAACTGAATTTATCCTGTTTAAAGTAGGAAAAAGGAAATTCTTAAGAATTAAAA
>CAIWET010000070.1 GCA_903911805.1 uncultured Ignavibacteria bacterium
AACTATTCAGGTATTTTAATACGCAAATGTAATCGCTTTTTTTTTATCTCCGACAAAAATAAATAAAATATTTTATAGCTCAACATTTTTGTCAGCGAGTGAAGATAAAAAAGTTATTAGCTCAATAACAGGTGAGGCTGGTTATTCTTATATATTTCATTCATCTGAATTTACTGTTTATGATAAATTAATTAATTGTGGAAATTATTCAAAAGGAACAGGTTCAGCATTTAACTTAGGAATAAATATTGATAAAGAATTCTATGGTGGCACTTACTTTTCATTGGGTATAAACTATTTAAAATCTAAAAATGAATTGATAAATGAGAGAACTTTCCAATCGAGAGATACAATTAATGGTGGATTAATTAATATAAAAACAAATACTATAATTGAGAATAAAATTGATTTTTTAGGGATTTCTCCATCGGTAAAATTTAAATTGTTGAATAATTTTATTTCTGGACCGTTGTTTTTTAATCTAGGGTCTGATATTTTAATTAATCTTACAAATTCATATATCCAATACGAAAGAATAATTGAACCATCAAATGCTGTGTTTACTTTGAATGGATTGAGATCCCAGTCAAGAGATTTATCTAGTGGCTCAATCGCAACATTTAATTTGCCAATAGTAACAATAAACACTTCTTTAGAAAATCTAATAAAAATTGGAAATAATAAATGGTTTACTCAAAAGCTTGCCGTTAATTATACTTTAAACAATTATATAACTGATGTTGATAAATGGAAATCGTTAGGTATTAATTTATCTCTCGGTATAAGATTTGATTTTATTGAAACTAAAGAAGAAATAAAACCTCAAATTAAGGATACTGTTAGATATATTGAGCCTATTCTTTCAGAAAATAAAGTAAATTTGACACAAAATATAATTAAGGACAAAAAAGAAGAAATAAAAATCGTGGAACCAGAAGTTAAATTTGACCTAAGTTATTCTGATTTTGTAGGTGAAATCACTTATGGCAATGAATATGTTTCAACTTTACCGCTTGTAAATGCAGTTTTCTTTAAAACTAACTATGCAATAATTCCTAATAAATACTCACAAAAATATACTAAGAATATTTCAATGTTTAATGGTGATGCAATTGATTTCCATAAGAATATATTAATTATATCAGCATTAAAATTAGCTGATAATTCAAAAGCTTATATTGAATTAGAAGGCTCCAGCTCTGGCTCTAAGAATGAACGAAATTGTGAAGAATTAGCTAAACAGCGTGCTGAATCAGTTAAAAAATCTCTAATTAATTTGGGCGTCCCAAAAGAAAAAATTAAATTATCATATTCTGAAATGCCAAAGATACCGTCAAATCAAGAATTTTCTGGCGGAATCGAAGAGAATCAACGAGTAACTATCAATATAAAAAATGAACATTCGCTGGATTATATTTCATTGCAAAAATTCTCAAATATTGCAGGCAAAAGCTCAATAAATATTTTGGTTGATAATTTGAAAAAATCTGATCAATTATTTTTAAAAAACAACATTCCTTCAATCGACCAAAGAATCTATAATTCTCAAAAAATTTATTTAAATTTAAATTATAAAATGGATGATGAAGTATTTAAAAATTTATTAAGCAAAGGGGATAAAATCAATGTCGAGTCTTCATTGATATTAAATGACAACTCTGTAAAGAATTTTTCATATATTTTAGATTTGAATAAGATCAAAAGGCGCAATATAGAAACTACATTTGATAATTTTGATGCAGTTATAAGATTTGATTATAACAGTAGCAAATTATCAGAAGATAACAAAAATTTAATTCAAGAATTAATTAAACTATTACCAGAAAATTCAAAAATTGATATTTATGGTTCTGCAGATGAGTTAGGCTCTGAAAAAAGGAATAAAGTACTTTCACAAGAAAGAGCAGAAAAGGCTAGTTCTTTTATTCAAAAAGAATCCAAGAAGAAATTTGAAATTAATCTAAAAGATGCCACAGAAAAATTTCCAGAGAGTACTCCCGAGGGTAGATTTTTAAATAGATCAATCAGAATCAGAATTGAGAAGTAATTAATCTTCTTAATCCTGATTTATCTCAATATAAATTTTATTATCAATCAAGTCGGATTGATACATATTAGTAATATTCTTGATTAATCCAGCATCGAGACGAGTACCTTGTTTGCAAATAGTAACACCTTGTTCAGATATAATTGCTCTTGAGATTATCATTCCATCGTAAATATTATCAATTTCAACAACTCTTTCTTTAATAGATTTTGTGGCATTTATTGCTTCTTTTTCAGCATCTATTGCGTCAAGATTTTTGGAATCATAACTTGAAATCAACAATTTTAATTCTTCATAATTTTTATATTTCAATTCAATATTTTTTGTAAAATCTGGATTGAGAATAATGCAAGCTTTCATTTTTATTAAATCATGAAATCCATTAAAAACGTCAAGTTCAAACCAATTAGCTTTTCTGTATAGAGATTTAATACATTCATTATGTCGTTCATAAAGTTCTTTACCTGTTAGAACAACTTTACCATAAGTTAAAAACTTCTGAAAATCTTTATATGCCATACGGTAAACACTATTATGATAAAGATTAGCTATCGCAATTATACTCGCTTCTGTGGAGATATTAGTTCCGTTTAAAGAATGAGGAAAACCAGTTCCATCCAATCTTTCCCAAATTTGATTTAGGATTCTCAATTGAGGAGCAAATGCTTTAAATTTTGCTAAACTTGCAATATTATGATGAAAATGATTTAAAAAAGCATCCCTATCTTTTTCATCTAATTCACTTGGTTCGTTCAGCAACAATTTTGCTGGCATACCTGCATAAATAACAGAATGCAACAATGATGCTAATATTATATTAGATTGAGTTTCTGCATCTAATTTTAAATCTTTTGCCAAATCTTTAGCAATTACGGTAACTGCATTGATATGATTAGTAAAATAAAAGCTCTCGATTGTATTTAAAACAGTTGAGATTGCTTGAATTGCTTGATTATTATGAAGTTTATTATCGTGTAATAAGTTTTTTATAGTATCATTTTTTTCGTTTGCTTCATTTGTAAGCAAAGTTACTTTTTTATTGAGTTCTCTATTTTTTGTATTCAAACTATTTATTTCAAGTCCTAATTTAACTGCCTGAACTAATTGAATTTCATCAGTAGGTTTTGTTAAATAAAATAATGCCTTAGCTTGATTAACATAAGGAATAATTTCTTTGGGTGAAGAATATGATGTTATAATAATTCTTGATGAATTTGGTGTAATTGCAATTGATTGTTCTAAAAATTCAGCACCATTCATACCAGGCATTTTTAAGTCAGATAAAATTACTCCCGGTCTAAAACCTGATTGTAATATTTGCAAAGCCTCGACACCACTTGAAGCAGTTTTTACCTCGTAGTGTTTTTTTAAAATAAATTCTAATACGTTGACTAATTGCAATTCATCATCAACTAATAAAATACTGCCTTTCGTATGTAATTCTTGTTCCAAAGCCATACAATCCTATTTATTCTGTTAATAGAAACAGTTATTACACAAAAATACAAA
>CAIWET010000071.1 GCA_903911805.1 uncultured Ignavibacteria bacterium
AATTTAGAAATATTTTATTATTTTTACTTAAGGTGGCATTATGAAAGAATTTAAATACTCAATATATTTATTGGCAATCTTAGTTTTTTCTCAAATTTCTTATTCAAATAATGAGAAAAGTGAAATTTCAGAAGTTATAAATTGCCAAATGTATCCTGCAAATAATATCTGGAATACTCCAATAGATGCTTTGCCTGTTCACGGAAATTCTGCAGCTTATATCAATACTGTTGGTGCAACAAAAAATCTTCATCCAGATTTTGGAGCAGGACTTTGGAACAATGCCCCAATAGGAATACCTTACGTAATTGTTCCAGGCAATCAACCAAAAGTAAAAGTAACATTTGATTATTCAGATGAGAGTGACTCAACATATTATCCTATTCCAGTGGACCCACCAATTGAGGGCGGAAATAACAGTACAGGGGATAGGCATATATTAATGCTAGATAAAGATAATTGTATTTTATATGAACTTTGGTCGAGCTATCCAAATGGCGATGGCACTTGGAAGGCTGGCTCAGGAGCGATTTTCGATTTAAATAAAAATGATTTAAGACCTGATACCTGGACTTCAGCAGATGCAGCTGGATTGCCAATTTTACCTGGATTAGTAAGATATGATGATATTGCAAAAGGCGAAATCAATCACGCTATCAGATTTACTGTCCCAAAAACTCAAAGAAAATACTTATGGCCCGCAAGACATTATGCCTCATCTATTACTGACCCTGCATATCCACCTATGGGCTTAAGAATAAGATTGAAAAGCAGTTTTGATATATCAAAATATTCTGCAGTAAATCAGATAATTTTAAAAGCAATGAAAAAATATGGAATGATTTTAGCAGATAATGGCTCTGCCTGGTTTTTTAGTGGATCACCTGATAGCAGATGGAACGATGATGATCTAAATAACTTGAAATTACTCAAAGGCTCAGATTTTGAAGCAGTTGACGAATCTACTTTGCAAATTTCTCCAAATTCTGGAGAAGCAAAGCAAACTCTTGCTACTTCAATTTCAATAACTAAAGCACCGACACAAATCTGCCAAGGTGGTTCAGCAGAAATTCAATTTGTAGCAAATGGCTCATTAAATATGGGAAATAATTTCACTGCCTATTTAAGTGACCAAGCAGGAAATTTTTTTAATTCAACAATAATTGGTTATTTAACTGCTGTAAATTCTGGAAATTTCACAATTAATATTCCCAAAAAGACATTACCTGGTTCTTCATATAAAATTAAAATAATTAGCTCAAATCCATCATTAGAAAGCAATAGTCAAATTATGAGCATTGTTGCACTCCCATTAATTAATATTAGTGGCAAAACAATTGCTGCCAAAAATACTAATGAAACTTATTCTGCTGGAACTACTGATAATATTTATGAATGGCAAGTTGCTAATGGTAGCATTATCGGTTCTGCAATTGGTAGTTCTGTTAATATTTTATGGGGAAATTCAGATAAAGGCACCGTTTACCTATTAGAAACTACAAAAGCTGGTTGTAGCGATTCAACAGAAATTAATGTGATTCTAACTTCAAATTCAGGAGTTGAAGATTCTGATTTAAATAATAACTTAATAATATCTCCTAATCCTGCAAGTGATTTTATAGAAATTTCTTTATCCCCCGCTGGCGGGGGCAGGGGGTGGACTCTTCCAACTGACGTCACCTCAAGCGAAGCGAAGAATCTGGTTAAAATTTATAACGCTCTTGGAGAAAATACCACCCCGTCAAACCTTTCAGGTTTGCCACCCCTCCTTGCTAAGGAGGGGATTATTAAGATTGATATTTCCAATCTCCCTTCTGGTGTTTATTTCATCAAAATTGGTGATAAATTTGAGAAGTTTGTGAAGATGTAGGAATGATGGGGTCCACCTTTGAGGTGGGCTCCATCTCGGTTTGAGAAAGAATCCACCCCGTCAGCCTTTCAGGTTTGCCACCCCTCTTTGCCAAGGAAGGGATTATTAAGATTGATGTTTCCAATCTCCCATCAGGTGGTTATTTCATCAAAATTGGTGATAAATTTGAGAAATTTGTTAAGATTTAAAGTAATGATGGGGTCCACCTTTAAGGTGGGCTCCATCTCGGTTTGAGAAAGAATCCACCCCGTCAGCCTTTCAGGCTGCCACCCCTCAAGAGGGGAATTTAAGAATTGACATTTCCAATCTCCCTTCTGGTGTTTATTTCATCAAAATTGGTGATAAATTTGAGAAGTTTGTTAAATTATAATTAATATTCATCCGATGTCTTGGAGTCATCGGATGAATTGATCTTTAATCAGGTGGAGTTCACCAATAGCTGGCTCCATCTTAAAGTTGGCTTCGATACGATGCTACGCATCAACTCAGCCAACAGTACTATCCGGTCATTGAGTAAATTCCGAAGAAATTGTATCGATATGACCATCTGAAAACATCTTAGTAGGTCAAGCGCCCCCGCTTGACCTCTAACTTCAATGCAATACCTAATCAACTAATAAAAATAAAAATATTCATTAACTGTAAAAAATGTTTTGCACATATGATTTATTTTACTTAAATTCTATTTGGTTTAAAAATAAGTTAATTGAATTTGTTTTTATCAACTTGCAATTTATAACGGAATATATCTGATCAAACTATATGCAAACAATGAAATAGTCTTTATGAATAAAGTTTTAATA
>CAIWET010000072.1 GCA_903911805.1 uncultured Ignavibacteria bacterium
TTCTTTTTCTATTTTTCTTGATTTCTGACCTGAATTTCTTGTCCTTTAGAATTGATTCTTTGATTGCTCTTGGCTTTTTGCGATTAGTTCGCATATCTTTTTCGAATTGGTGTTTCTTTTTTCGCTCTTCTTCTTGTTGAATTGCTATAATCTTTTCTTCAAGAAGTTTTCGGGCCATTCTTCTGTTTTCTGCCTGAGTACGATAAAACTGGCACTTTACCTCAATATTATATGGAATATATTTAAGGTAAACGCAGGTGGCTACTTTATTGACATTCTGTCCGCCATTGCCAGAAGAATGAATAAATTTTTCTATTATATCTTTTCTATTAAATACCATTATTTCAAAAAAAAAAGAGAAGTGAATAATGAAAATGCTTGTACAAATTACTCACCTCTCTGAATTTATTATTATTTATATTCTTCTTTTTCGACTCTCATATAATTGCGAATCACGTATTTATTTAAAAGAATTGCCCATTTTGATTTTTGCTTATCAGCTGATTCATAATTTAAAAATCCATCAGCTAAAACTATGTAAGTCTTGATTGGATCATTTTCTTTTGTTTCAGGGTTTTTACTAAAAGCACAATCATTGCATTCTTTTATCTTTAAATCTGAAATTTCAAGTTCGTCTAATTTCTTAGAAAAATCTTTTGCTACTTCATAATCATAAAACATTCCAAACGAAATAATGTATTTTTGGCAACCTTCGGCAACTAATTTTGGATTTGATTTCTTAAGAATATCAACTGCGTTTGAAATTGCTTCAATTGAGGCATTCATTTCTTTTACTGCGTCTGATTTGCTGCCATCAAATGTTTTCGATTTTAATTTAAATATCTCTTCATCTTTAGAATTGGTAGTACTTTCAACTGAAAAATCAACATCAGAGAATTTCTTTAAAATTTCTAGAACAAATTCAGCGTTTTCTTTTGATTTGAAAGTATATTCAGAAAAGAATTCATCGCAATCTTTCTTTGGAAAATCTTTTGAGTCATACCAATGAATCACACTTGTATTTGTACTTGCAATATCTTTGTCATCTTTATCTGAAAGAGGCAAATAACTTACGTGCTGAGGTATTCTAACGTTTTTATCTAAGAAACAATCAGGTCCTAAATCGATTGTTACTTCCATTTTTCTTGCTTCTGGGCAATCATCTTTCTTGTTTGTACCTTTATAAGTATTGAAATCAACTCCCATACCTTCAAAATCAAAAATTATTTTACCTTTCAATTCTTGATATTTTGGATTAGATTCCATCATATTTTCAAGCATTGTCATTGTGTGATAAGCCCTGAGCTTAGACAAAACGATATTTCCTCGCTGAAGGTCATTCATCGAAGTTCCTTGCTTTATTGTCCAGTTGCGATAAGGATTTGTAAAAGTTTCGTCGCAATAGAAATTACCTTTTGTAATTCCTTGTCTATCAGTAAAACCTTTTACATTTATTCTGAGTTTATAAATATCATTTTTTATGCAATAGTTATATTTCTCAATATATGATTCGATTCTTCCAGTAATGTCTTTAAAAATCTTATCTACATCAGATTGCTTTTGATTAGATGGCAATTCACTTATTCTAACAAAATGAGCCATCATATTTGGATTTTCAAAAAATCCTGATTTTGCCCTTTTATTAAGTTCATTAATATTAGAGGTTGTTGATGGTTTCCAATATCCAACAACAAAGTTGTCAGCACCAACTGAGAAATTGTCTGTTATCGGTGTTGATTCGATATCTAATGAATCAATAAATGCCATATCGCCAGCACAAACGGACTGAGTATTGATTTTAATAGTCTTAAGAGAACTTATATTTGTATTGAAACATTGCTTCATTGACTCATCGCAAAGTGTTACTGAGTAACTTTTGTTTGGAAGCAAATCGATTTTTGTTCCACTTAAAAAAGTTTTAGATTCTTTGCCATCATTTAGGCAAAGCTTAAAGCCTTTATAAGGTTTTCTTTCTACTGTTCCGCAAATATTCATACTCTCATTTACATTAATTAATAATGTAATTGTTGGATTTGGCAATTGACAAGAAAAAAGATCATAATCTCTTTTACCACCAACTCTATCACTTGCATAAAATACAGAAGAACATTCTGGAGATATAAATGCACTAGTTTCATTTGCTGCAGTATTCAATGGCTTTTTAATATTATTATATTCATTGAAATTAATCGGAGTTGATGAATTTGGCAAAGTATAATAAATATCATAGTTTCCTGTTTTATCTGATGAAAAGAAGAATTTACCATCATTACTGCAAAGTGGAGTAACTTCATTCGCTTCAGTATTAATTGAGCTTAGAGGCTGTGCATTGCTCCAATTATCGCCTGATTTTGTAGTAAACCAAATATTGAAGTCACTTGGCTCAGTTTCTCCAGGCAAAGGTCTGTTTGACACGAAGTAAAGTGTTTTTCCATCTTGCGAAAAAGCAGGATATGAATCCCAAAATGGTGAATTTACATTTTCAGGTAAACTCTTTGGATTGGAGAAAACGCCATTTGAAAAATCTAATTCCCATAAATCTAATTGATAACTTGTTCCAAGAGTATTAATTGGCGATTGATGATTGAGTGACCTTTCCGAAGAAATAATCGCTTTATTTCCAAAAATTGTAATTGCACCTTTGGTCCAACTGTCAAAATCAGAATCTCCTGTTTTGATTAATTTAGGTTCACTCCAATTTTTATTTAAGCAATTGTCCCTTAATTTTACATCACGCTCAGAATAGAAAATATCTCCCATACGAGTAACATTTTTATGGTCTTTTAGCTTTCTCATAGATGAGAAATAAAGAATGTCTTTACCATTTACATCATAAACTATATATGGAGCACCTTCGCGAGTAGAATCTGTTCCATTGGTTTCATCATAATGGAATCTTTCATCTAAAATTCCTGCGCCATCAGGGCAACAATCGGTAAACTCTTTTGGAATTACAGTTTTTTGCTTTTTAACGACTTCTTGCTCTGCACAATTTGTAAGGAATAATCCCAAAAGGACTATTAATATAATTTGATTGAATTTTAATATATTTTTCATTTTCAATTTCTCCTAATTAACAATCTACGGGAAAATAAAGTCTAAAGCTAATACCGCAACGCTTTTCGATATTGAAACTGCCATTATCAACAGAAATAACGTGAATTAATGCTATTAAGCAAGGATATCCATTTGGTTTTAAGTCGTCGCTATAAATTACATAAACATCTCCAGCAACTAATCCACTTGCATTTCTAGGAGCTGCCTTATCGAAATATCCTGCTCCCAATCCACATAATTGATTGGTCATACTTATTTTGTCCTGGAAATTATTTCCGCTGATATTTTGCTTGAATCTCTTGATATGTACATATCTGCAATTATTTTTTGTAAGATAAATTCCTGGATTTCTCAATGTTTGAGGTGGTCCTGAAAGTACGGTATCAGCTTCATTTTCAGGGTTTACATAAAAATCAGCATAACCAGATCCAATTGCCAAAGGTGTTGGTGCTTTATTAGACCCAACAGGATTTTCCATTGTATTAATAAGACCTAATAAACCAATGCTTTGATTTAAAACATTTACTAAGCAAACTTTATAATCTCTAGTTGTAGTCTTGTCGTCAATTCCATAAGTTTGTTGGTTGTATGCATATAAATATAGAATATTTGAAAACTTGCCAAAATCAGATAAACAAGCAGTATATTGATAAATTTGGGATTTGCCACAACCAGTAATTCTCAATTTTAAAACGAAGCAACTATCAGCTGCAGTTGCTGCATTAGGTTTCATCTTTTTAAATTCAGATTTAGTTGGTGATGTAAATCCTATTGAAATTGATTTGCTTTCACCAGGATTTAATAAAAATGATGCATTATTAACTGAAAACATATTGAAATCATTTTGTTCAATTGATACTGAGTAATTTCCACTAGTGCAAGCACAATCAGGAAGATTAAATGTTAATGATTTATTGAAATAATATGAACCGCTAATTGATGTGAATGATGTATCATAAGGGCAATTGTTACAATTCTCAGGAAGGAAGTTATATGATCCACCTTCAATTGTTTGAACTCCATCAATAGCTTTTCCATTCAAAGTAGCACATATAGCTGGATCGCAACCAAGCCCAGAAAGAATAACTGTTCTTTCGCATTTGATACCATTGGATAAAGTAACAGCAACTTTAAAAGTATCAGCATTTGTACCGCAAAGTTTTGGAGTGAATTTGATATTACCATTTAAATCCTCGCCTGGCATAATTACTGTTTTATCTCCAGTAATGGTAAAAGCACCTAAAGATGAAGTTTTTGTATAGCTATCGATAGTAATATTACAATTTTGAAGGTCATTTGTCAAAATTAAATTTGAATAATTTTCGGAATTACCAATTGAAACTTTATTTGTTTTATTAACTGTAATTGTATCATTAATAGTTGAGCAATCGCAAGTAGGAGCAACAACTTCAGCCGATAATTTAGGTCTCCAAATTGAAGTTTTGTTGTTACAAGAAATTTGGAAATAAATATTATTAGTATTAATAGTAAATAGTCCAGCGTCTTTTGTTGAAACCTTAACTGTGGCTGATAAAGTTTGACCAGGTTTCAAAGTTACTTTGTTACCTGTAGGTGTT
The DNA here is from genome assembly GCA_903911805.1 of uncultured Ignavibacteria bacterium. GTDB lineage: Bacteria > Bacteroidota > Ignavibacteria > Kapaibacteriales > UBA2268 > CAIWET01. Next base: position 4,635 of record CAIWET010000072.1, read on the forward strand.
GGTGAAATTCTTTCAAAAGAGAATGGAGCTACTAATGTTGGAATTGTTACAACCATATCAGTTGCAGGGCAACCATTGGTAACAAGATTTAAATTGTAAGTGTAATATCCAATTCCATCAGGTTTATTTTGTATTAAACTTTTGTTTTTAAATTCATTGATAAAATCACCGAAAACTGTAGTATCAGCTGGTAACCCATCACAACAAGTAACCAAAGGAGGATTGCAATCAAAACAAAATGCAATTGAAGAATCGTTTGTACAAATTGCAAATGTTTTGGTGATAGTCATATTATTATAAATTGCTTCTACTTTGTAAATAGATGGGAACAATGTTGAGGCACTTGATGCATAAGTGGCACTTCCTGCTGTTGAAGTAAGTGAATTGAACACTTGCTTTTGAGTACCGTCCTGAGCTTGCTCAATAATATTTATCTGAGCGGCAACTGGCAAATCGCAAACATTCGTATTGCAATCTTTTTGATAAGCTAAAATCTGCAAATCACGCTCTTTGGTTTCGGTTGGCTTGGTAATTTCATCTTTACAAGAAATAGATATAACCCAAATTGCCATTATTAATAAATAAATTCTTTTCATTTTATCATATCCTTTCATATTAAAATGTTAAACCAATTCTTAAAAAACCAAGATATGATAATCTATAAAGATATCTATCTGCGCTTGGAATTTCAGGACAACAGTCAATTGCAGGGAGAGGCAGACTCATTTGTCTGAAACCTAAATCAATTGAAAAATCGGTTCCACAGGATACTGCCCAATCATATCCAACACCTAAACTATAATAATATCTATGTCCAAATATTGGAGCAGCTGTTTTAAAATCGAGTGGAAGACCAATATTACCAAAAACATAAGGAGTATTGCAGTTGTTTTCAAAAGGATTTGGCTTTTGATTGAAAGTATATCTTAAATGAAGTCCAACAGGGATAAAATAAGATTCATCTGCAACCCACAAACCAGTATGAACACCAATTTGAAATTTCTCCGAAGGGTCAATTTTTTTGATGCTCCAAAGTCCAGCAAATTCTAATCCTGGAACAATGTTAGAGCCACCTCTATCAGTATTAAAGATATCCGAATAATAAGTAGATGTTCCATTTGCAGTTGGATAAATGATTGAATCATTCATATTTCTATATCCAGCCATTAATCTCATTTCGAATTTATCGAAAATCCACCAACCATTTCGAATTCTATCGCAACATAGGCAAGGTTCTTTGATCACATACTCGTGAGGCGGTAAAAGCAAAGGATTTGATGTTGAAGTAATTTCAGCAATATTAGAAGCAGGTATACTATAAATTGGCGAAACACCTGATTCATTAGGATAACCAATTATTCTGATTATACCTTTTAAATTTTTAAAATGATTTTTTTGAAAATACGATTCCCACGGCATTCCATCCCAAGTTGGTATATTTCCACACTCTCTGCTATCAGGGTTGATAGTTGGAATAAAAGTTGGTTCAATATCAGTAGAAACTGACATAATTGTTGTTTTGGTGTTTTCATCATAATATTCGCTATTAAGTGCTACCTTCCATTCAATCAATTTAGGATGAGAAACTCTCGTATTCTCAGAGCAACTGGGGCAATCTGCAGTTTTGCAGGATTGAAGAAATATGGCAAATATCATTATTATAAAAACACTTTTAAGCATTTTTTTTAAATTTTGCATAATACCCTCTTCGAATTTGTAAAATTAAGTGTTGTAAATTATGAAAAAAAATGATTTTATCAAAAGAAATAATTAATTGATGTACTTATTCGTTAAATATGTTTTAAAATATAACAATGATAAAAAATGAAAGCATTTAAAAATATAAGTTCTTTAGTTACAATAAACTCACTTGGAACAGGCTACAAATCAGGATTTGAGATGAATAATATTGGGGAAATCAAAGATGGAGCTTTGATCTTCGATGAAAAAATTATTTGGATAGGGTCAAGCATCGATTTAGATTCTTTTATTAAAAATAATAATCTTGAAATTGATGAAATCATTGATATGTCTGGAAAAACTATTATGCCTGGATTTGTAGATTCTCATACTCATATTGTTTTTGCAGGAAATCGTGCTGATGAATTCGGCAAAAGACTTAGAGGTTATACTTATCAACAAATTGCTGAAGAGGGTGGAGGGATTCTCTCAACAATGCGTTCAGTTAGGAATGCCTCATTAGATGAATTGATTGAAACTGGTATTATATTAGCAAAATCAGCAATGAGCTTTGGCACAACTACCATTGAAATTAAAAGCGGATATGCTTTTAATCTAGAAGGTGAGTTGAAGATGCTAAGGGCAATCAAAGAATTAAAAAAGGTATTACCGATAAATATTTATTCTACTTTTTTGGGTGCTCACGATTTTCCTCCGGAATTCAGAGACGATAAAGAAAAATATATAGATTTATTAGTAAATGAAATGATTCCTGCCGTTGCTGAAGAAGGGTTAGCTGAATTTTGTGATGCTTTTGTTGATAAAGGTTATTATACAATTGAGCAAGGAATGAGAATTTTCGAAGCCGCTGGGAAATACGGAATGAAATTCAAAATTCATTGCGATGAACTAGCAGATGTTAGTGCTGCAAAAATGGCTGCTGACTTGGGTGCTTTGTCTGCCGACCACCTTTTATTTGTTTCAGATGAATCAATTTCCGCATTGCAAAAGGCTGGAACTGTTGCATCACTTCTTCCTGGAACAGCATATAATTTAAGATTGCCTTATGCACCAGCTCAAAAATTGATTGAGCAAAACTGCAAAGTTGCATTAGCAACTGATTGTAACCCTGGTTCTTGCTTTACAGAAAATATGCAATTTATTCTGTCTTTAGCGGTAACAAATATGAAGATGTCTTGCGAATCTGCATTATCTGCCGCAACAATAAATGGGGCAGCTGCCTTGGGTATTGGTAAAGAAAGAGGAAGTATTGAAATTGGGAAATATTCTGATTTTATAATTATTAATAGCCCAAATTATGAAACGATGTTTTATCATTTTGGTATAAACCATTGCGTTGGGACTTGGATAAATGGGAAGAAATTTTAACTAACTTAAGAAGTAAAATTTTTATTATTCGATTATAGTATTTTTATTCTTTAGAATTACAAAGAATGTTGTTCCCAAACCTTCCTGGCTTTCAACAAAAATTTTGCCATTATTTTTATCAACAAATTCTTTGCAAATAATTAATCCTAAGCCTGAGCTGCATTCGCCATTGGTACCAAGTCTAGAAACTTTTTGGTTTATTTTGAATAGATTTTTAAAAATTTCTTCAGGAATTCCGATTCCAGAATCTTTTATGTAAAAACAGGTCTCGTCGTCATTAGCAATTTTACTGTTATCCAATCCAATCCAAATAGTACCAAATGAATTAGTAAATTTAATTCCATTAGAAAGTATATTTCTAATTAAAGAATTTACCATTGATAGATCAGCAAAAACTGTAACTTCTTCAGGCAGTTCATTTATGAGGTTGATGTTTTTATTTAATAATTGATCATTCAATAAATCAGTCACTTTAGGCACACATAAAGATAAATTGAATAATTCTGGATTGCAATTGAAAATATTTCGTTTAATTAATGACCATTCAAGAAGATTCTCAAGCAATTCATAAACATTTTCAGCAGACTTCAGCATGTCAAAAACATAATCTTTAAGTTCAAATACTGAAAGATGGTCAATTTCATTATTAATGATTTCCAAAAGACCTAAAAAACCATTAAAAGGAGCTCTTAAATCGTGGGCGATTATAGAAAAGAATTTATCTTTTTCATTATTCGAAATCTCAAGTGCTTCTTTTATTTGTGTTAATTCTTCAATAAGGTTTTCTTTTTGATATAAATTAGACTCAAGTTCTAATTTTGAATCCAATAATTCATTTAAAAGTTTCTTTTGACCAATTTCAAGAATCATTCTATCTGTAATATCCTGAACAGTCCCTAAAGACCTTATAGGGTTGTCATTCCTATCAAAAATAGTTTCGCAGGATTCTTCAACAAATTTAATTTTGCCATTAGGCATTAAAAGTCTGTGAGTTATTTTATAAGGCCTTTTTGAAATAAGTGAATTATTATAAGTATTATTAACACGGTCTCTATCCTCTGGGTGGATAGCATTTAAAAAAGCGTCATAAGACTCTTCAAAAATTTTAGGATCGATTCCAAACATTCTAAAAATTTCATTTGACCATTTTAATTTATTCGAGGAAATATCTAATTCCCAATTTCCTACTTTAGCAATCCTTTGAGCTTCATTTAAAATAGTTTCGCTTGCTTTTAACTCATCTTCAATCTTTTTTCTATGTTCTAAGTCAATAATACCACCTGAAAGTAAAATTGGCTTATCATTTTCATCTCTTCTATTGATTTTTGCTCTTGATAAAATCCAAATCCAAGTATTATTTTTCTTTCTTATCCTAACTTCAACCTGAAATAATGTAATTTTTCCACTTACAACATTATTAAATGTAAGATTTACCAGAGATTTATCGTCGGGATGTATTAGTTCTTTGAATTGATCTATTGATATATTATTTATTTCATCTAGTGAATATCCAAGAATTTCAGCCAATCTTTCACTGACACTGAAAGTGTCTGAAATAAAATTATAATTGAAAAAACCAAGATTTGAACCATCCATTGCAAAATTTAGCAAGTCTCGTTCTTTTTCTAGAAAAGCAATTCTTTTTAGAAGCTCATCTTGGGATAAATCAATTTCCATCTATTTTGAAAAAAATATTGTAATAAACAAGTATAGTCTGTTTTTTTTGAAATTTATTGGACAAATTTTAACAAATTCTAAAAAAAAAGAA
>CAIWET010000073.1 GCA_903911805.1 uncultured Ignavibacteria bacterium
AGGATTGTTGATTTTTGTGTTTTTATCTTTTTTCAATACTTCTTTTTCTAAAGAAAATTTGGAATTTCTTGAGTATAAAGCTAAAGTTGGCGATAATATTACAACTGTTTTTAAAAAATATGGTGTGGAATTAAATGATATAAACTCTAAGAAATTAAAAGAGTTAAATAAAAAGAACAGATTTACAAAAAAAGATGGCTTCAAAATTGGATTGAATTATAACTTACCAATTGTTATAACTCATACTGCAACAAAAGATAATGATATTCTTACATTTAATAAAAATTTAGAGAAAAAAGGATTAAAATATAAAGTCAAAAAAACTGCAATTTATATTCCTTATGATATTTATCAAGAAAAAAAGAAAACTTTGAATTCAGAAACTTCTAAAACTAAAATTACAAAGGCTAAAAAGGAAGAACCAAAAGAAGAAGAAGTTGAAGAACCCAAAAAAGAAGAATCTAAAAAAGATAAAGATATTGAATCTACATTAACTGAAAAATTATTCGGTAAAAATTATTCTAAAGTTCCAGTAACTGACAAACAATTAGCAGGAAGAGTTTTTTATCTTGACCCAGGTCACGGAGGACCAGATCCTGGAGCAATTGGCGAATTGAATGGTAACAGAATTTGCGAAGATGAATATGCTTATGATGTAACTTTGAGATTAGCTTACGATTTGATGACTCACGGAGCAAAAGTTTACGTATTAGTTCACGACTTGGACGATGGAATCAGAGATGAGCAGTTTTTAAAAGTTGATAATAATGAAGTTTATCTTGATGGCTCAAAAATCAGTCCAAAACAAAAAACAAGATTAGAGCAAAGAATCAGTATTGTAAATAAATTATCTAAAAAGAATCAAAAAAAATATAAATCACAAGATATGCTAGTTATTCATTTAGATTCTCGCGAAGATGAACGAAGAATCGATATTTTCTTTTATTATCAAGAAAATAATGACGAAAGCTATAAATTTGCAACAGATTTATATAAAACAATAGAAGATAAATACCAGAAGTACCAGCCCGGCAGAGGTTATACTGGAGATATTTCCACAAGAAATTTATATATGCTTGATAATAGTCCGATTAATACAGTATTTATGGAATTAGGAAATATAAAAAATTCTGAGGACCAAAAAAGATTTATTCAGAAAAAAAACCGCCAAGCGATAGCGGATTGGCTCTGTGACGGCATATTATATCATTATCCGAAAGCAACACAAAAAAATACAAAAAAATGATTTTTGATCATTTTTTTCAATAACATTTTATCTTTACATTTTTTTTTCATAATTTTGAAGTTGAAATTGTAACAAAGTATAACAATTTTTATTTATTTGAAAAATGAAGTTAAAAAAACATAACGGAATCGAAGGTTAAAAATGAATGTATTTGTTTTGAATTGCGGTAGTTCATCCCTTAAGTTTCAAATAGTTGAAACTGATCTTGAAATGATTGAACACGATAGCGACAAGCTATTGGCAAAAGGATTAATCGAAAGAGTAGGTAGTCAAGCTCTTATCACTTATCAAGTTGAAGGCAAACCAGCAATTAAAATGGCAACTCCTATTAAAGACCATAGAGCTGCTTTATTGCACGTAACCAATTGGTTGGCATCTGATGAAACAAAAATTCCAGGAATATTATCTTTTGATGATATTCACGCAATTGGTCATCGCTGTGTACACGGTGCAGAAAGATTTAAAAAATCTGTTAGAATTGATAAAGAAGTAATTTCTGGAATTGAAGATTGTATTGATTTGGCTCCTCTTCATAATCCAGCAAATTTAAAAGGTATTTATGCAGCAAGAGAAGTATTTGGTCCTCAAGTACCTATGGTTGCTATTTTCGATACAGCTTTCCACTCAACTATGCCTGAAGAAAATTATCTTTATGCAATCCCATATCAAATGTATAGAAGGTTTAAAATCAGGAAATATGGTTTCCACGGCACATCTCATAGATATGTTGCTTATCGTTATAGAAAAGTAAATAATCTTACAAGAGATTCAACCAATGTTATCACTTTACATCTTGGTAATGGTTCATCTGCTTGCGCAATCAAAAAAGGTTGTTCAATTGATACTTCAATGGGTATGACTCCACTAGAAGGTCTTATGATGGGTACTCGTTGCGGTGATATCGACCCAACAGTAATTGATTATTTGATCCATAAAGAAGCTATTTCTTTAGATGAAGTATTTTCAACTCTAAATAAACGTTCTGGAGTTTTAGGTATTTCTGGTTTAACCAATGATATGAGAGATTTATTGGCTGAATATGCTGAGCACGGCGACAGAAGAGCTAATTTAGCTATTAATATGTTCTGCGATAGAATTAAAAAATATATCGGTGCATATATGGCTGGTATGAATGGTACAGATGCTATCATCTTTACAGCTGGTATTGGCGAAAATTCAGCTGAAATCAGAAGAAGAGTTTGCGAAGATATGAGTTATCTTGGTATTGAATTAGATCCTGATTTAAATAAACAAGCTTATGGCGGAAAAGAAATGAAAATCAGTAGTGAAGATAGCAAAGTGGCAATTTGGGTTATTCCAACTAATGAAGAATTAGTGTTAGCTCGTGATACAGTTAGAGTTATTTTAAACGCTCCAAGAGTTTGGTAATAATTTAAAAAGGAAATTAAAATGAGTTTTACAGAAAATATGAGAATTAAAGCAAAAGCTGTTAATTCTAAAGTTGCTTATCCAGATGCTGATGATATTCGCTCAATTAAAACAGCTAATATTGTTTTAGAAAACAATATTGCTCAACCAATTTTAGTTGGCAATCCTGATAAAATCAAAGCTTCTGCTGCAGAAAATGGAGTTGAAATTCTTCCAGGTGTTGAAATAATTAATCCTGAAACAAGTTCTGATTTGGATAGATATTCAAAAGTATTTTTCGAAAAAAGAAATGCAAAAGCAAAAGACGAAAGCAAAAAAATCACTATGGAACAAGCAAAAGCAACTGTTTCAAATCCAATATATTTCGCTGGAATGATGTTAGAATGCAACGATATTAAAGTTGTAGTTGGTGGAAATGTTTCTTCAACAGGCGATATTATTAAAGCTGCTATTTATACAGTTGGAGTTGCTCCTGGTATTTCAATTGTTAGTTCATTTTTTATTATGGTATTAAAAGATGAAAGAATGCTTTGCTTTGCAGATTGTGCTGTTAATCCAGATCCAAATGCTCAGCAATTAGCAGATATTGCAATTTCTTCAGCTAGAAACTATGGAGCAATTACTGGCGAAGAACCTAAAATCGCAATGCTTTCATTCTCTACAAAAGGAAGTGCTACTCATCCATTAGTGGACAAAGTAATTGAAGCTACTAATATTGTTAGAGAAAAAGCTCCAGAATTATCAGTTGATGGTGAAATTCAGCTAGATGCTGCAATAATTCCTTCAATTGGTGAAAGAAAATGCAAAGGATCCCCAGTTGCTGGCAAAGCAAATATTATGGTATTCCCTGATTTGAATGCAGGAAATATTGGATACAAATTAACAGAAAGATTGGCTGGCGCTGAAGCTGTTGGACCAATCGTACAAGGTTTAGCAAAACCATACTGCGATTTATCACGTGGTTGCAGTATCGATGATATGATTAACGTAACAGCAATTTGTTCATTAATGGCTTAATTTATTTTTAGAGGTTTTAAATGTCAATAGTATTAAATGGTGCCGGGCTAACAATCGAAAAAGTTGTTAAAATTGCCAGAGACGGTGAAAAAGTTGAATTAGCTAATGATTCAGTTGAAAAAATAAAAAAATGCAGAACTATGCTTGAAGAAAAAATCAATGCCAGGGAAATTATGTATGGCATTAACACCGGTATCGGTGAATTTTCTGAACTAGTTCTTAATGATGACCAAGTAAAAGATTTTCAAAAATATTTGATCTATAACCATTCAGCAGGAATCGGCGAACCCGCACCAATTGAATACGTTCGTGGAGCAATGATTGGCAGAATCAATGTTCACGCTCACGGAAATTCCGGTTGCAGACCTGAAATCACTCAAACTTTAGTTGATATGCTTAATAAAGGTGTAACTCCTGTTGTTTGCCAAAAAGGTTCAGTTGGAGCTTGTGGCGATTTAGCTCCAATGTCTCAAATTGCTTTATTAATGATGGGCGAAGGCGAAGCCTTTTATAATGGTGAAAGACTCCCCGGAGCAAAAGCTTTGGAAAAAGCTGGTATCCCAATCCCAGGATTAGAAGCAAGAGATGGTTTAGCAACAATCAATGGTTCAAATTTATTAACTGCAATGAGTGCTATTCACGTTTTTGAATTCAACAGAATTTTAAAGCAAGCTGAAATTGCTGCTGCAATGTCTTTAGAAGCATTATTAGCAAATATGAAACCTTATGACGAGAGATTACATCAAATCAGAGGCTTCCACGGTGCAGTTAGAAGTGCAAATGCAATCAAAAAATTAATTCAAGGTTCTGATTTATTAACTGGAAAAGTTAAAACTAAGGTTCAAGATGCATATTCAATGCGTTCTACTCCTCAGGTAATTGGAGCAGCTCACGACGCTTTAGCTTATGCAAGAAGTCAAGTTGAAATTGAATTAAATGGCGTTGGCGATAATCCAATATTCTTACCAGATGAAAAATTAACTTTAACTGGTGCTAATTTCCAAGGAACTCCTGTTTCATTACCAATGGATATGCTTGGTTCTGCTATTACTATGATTTGCGTGTTATCAGAAAGAAGATTGAACAGAATGCTCAATCCTGCATTGAGTGTAGGTTTGCCTCCATTTTTAACAACAAGAGCCGGAATGTTTTCTGGATTAATGCTCAGCCAATATACAGCTGATTCTTTAATCGTAGAACAAAGAATTTTATCCGCTCCTGCTTATGTTCAATCCATCCCTGCTGCTGCAGACCAAGAAGATTTTGTTTCAATGGGAATGAATACAGCAATTAAAAATGGTCAAATTTTTGAAAATGCTTGTGGAATTCTTGGTATCGAATTTATGGCTGCTGCTCAGGCATTAGACATAAGAGCATTCACCAATGGTACAGGTGTTTCTAAAGCAAAAGAAGTAATAAGAAATTATGTCGAATTCTTAGATATCGACAGACCACTTTACAAAGACCACACAACAATGCGTGATTTAGTTAGAACAGGTGAAATTCTCGAAACTGTTGAAAATACAATCGGCAGTTTAGAATAAAATTTAATTGAGGAATTTATGATTTTAAAATCTCTAGATACTTTTATAGAAATTGCTAAACAGCGAGGCAAAAAATCTATTGCGGTGGCAGCAGCTGAAGACGAACCGGTTTTGTCAGCAGTTGCTGAAGCCAAAAAGCACAATATTGCCGAACCGATTCTTGTAGGTAATATTGAAAAAATTAAATCTATAAGCTCAGCTTTAGGATTTGATTTAACTGGAATTCAAATGATTAATGAATTAGATCCTGCAAAGTCAAGCAGAGTTGCGGCTCAACTTGTAAAAGAAGGATCTGCTCAAATTCTTATGAAAGGCTTAGTTAGTACAGCAGATTATCTTAGAGCTGTTCTAGATAAAGAAGCTGGATTGAGAAAAGGTGATTTATTAAGTCATATTGGATTTTTTGAATTTGAAAGATATCATAAACTCCTTGCTTTAACTGATGCAGCTCAAAACATTGCCCCTTCTTTCGACGAGAAAGTTTCGATTATGAAAAATTCAATTGACCTTTTCCATAGATTAGGCGTTGATAAGCCTAAAATTGGATTAGTAGCAGCAGTTGAAACTGTAACTTCAAAAATGGAAACTACATTGCATTGGGCATCATTAACAATGATGAATAAAAGAGGACAACTCAAAGGGTGCATTATTGATGGACCTTTAGCATTCGATAACATCATTTCAAAAGAAGCTGCTGTTCATAAAGGAATAGAAAGCGAAGTATCAGGTGATGCAGATTTGATTATGTGTTCGAATATTGAAGTTGCTAATGCACTTTATAAAAGCTTTACTTATGCCGCAGGTGCTACTGTTGCAGCTGTTGTTTTAGGGGCAAAAGTGCCTATTATATTAACTTCCAGAGCTGATTCTGACCGTAGTAAATTGACTTCAATTGCTTTGGCGGCATCTTATTAATAAGGTAACATTATGAAATTTTTAGTAATAAATCCAGGTTCTACTTCAACAAAAATTGCTGTGTTTGAAGACACAACTAATACATTTACTTTGAACATAAAGCATACTACTGACGAAATCAATTGTTTTCCTAGAATCATAAATCAATATCAATTCAGAAAAGAATTTATTATTTATGCTCTCCAAAAAGAAGAAATTGATGTAAACTCATTTGATGCAATCGTTGGTAGAGGTGGATTAGTAAAACCAATTCCAGGCGGAGTATATAGAGTAAATGAAACTATGATTTCTGACTTAAGAAAAGAAATCATGGGAGAGCATCCTTCAAATCTAGGTGGCTTGCTTGCTCTTGAAATCGCGAAAGAAATTGGCAAGCCCGAAATGGCTTTCATAGTCGATCCGGTTGTTGTAGACGAGTTATGCAGCCTTGCAAGGCTATCCGGACTTCCTGAACTTCCTCGATTGAGTATTTTTCACGCTCTTAACCAAAAAGCAGTTGCTAGAAGATATGCAAAAGAAGTTGGGAAAAAATACGAAGAACTTAATCTAATTGTTTGCCACCTCGGAGGCGGTATCACAGTTGGTGCTCACGAAAAAGGAAAAGTAATCGACGTTAACAACGGTCTTGATGGAGAAGGTCCTTATTCTCCAGAAAGGTCTGGAACTCTTCCAGCAGGAGCATTAGTGAAATTGTGCTATTCTGGTAAATACACTTTTATAGAAGTAAAAAAGATGCTTACTGGCAAAGGTGGATTAGTTGCACATTTAGGTACAAATAGTGCAATTGATGTTGAGTCAAAAATCAATGCTGGCGATGAAAAGGCAAATCTACTTTATGAAGGAATTGCATATAATATCGCAAAATATATTGGTGCTTTTGCTACAACAATGAAAGGCAAAGTTGACGGAATTTTAATTACCGGTGGAATTGCATATTCTAAAATACTTTGCGATTGGATTGAGCAACGCGTTAATTTTATTGCCCCTGTTAAAATTTTCCCTGGTGAAGACGAAATGATTGCTTTAGCAGAAGGTGTGCATTATGCACTAAATGGTGAAATTCCTATATTAGAATATAAGTAGGAAATAATAAAATAAATTAATATTAGATGGAGCCCATTTAAAAATGGACTCCATTTTTTTATATTTTTACAAACTTCTCAAATTTATTGCCAATCCTAACAAAATAAACTCCTGGAGCAAGATTGGAAATATCAATCTTTATAATCCCCTCCTTAGCAAGGAGGGGTAGCAAACCTGAAAGGTTTGACGGGGTGGTTTTCTCTCCAAAGATATTTTAAATTTCTATAGATGCCGCATCAAGTGCGGCATGACTTTCGAAAAAATTACCGCGATTCTTCGCTTTTCTTGATAATGACGGCAAAAAAAGACAGGTCACAGACCTGTCTCTACAAAATACAAAATTCTTTTACTTCTTTGGAATAAAACTAATTGATAGTTTCTCATTATCTGCTTGTTTACTCAAAATTGAAGTCTTGATATATCCACCACTTAACCAAATTTGCAACTGATCACTATAATTGTTACTTAATGGTTCACCAGAAACTCCACCAGGAATTACGGAATAAACCAATGAGTCTTCCATATCAGCAATAAATCTAGCAGACGAACCCAAAACAACGCTATAAGGATTTGAAAATTTATATTCGCTGTTATTTACAGTTGTTACGTCGCCACCAATTTGATATGGACCAATCGTAACTGCTGGTTTGAAGAAGAGATTTTCTGAAAACTGATGTTTCAATGTTAATTGATGTAATTTCCCATATTTCCATTCATAAATATTATCATCATCAAAGAATTTATGCATTTCTTGAATCCCTTTTTTATAAGCATCAATAACAATAAACTCTTTATTCTCTTTGGTTGGAGTTCTCACGTCATCAATGAATGTATCAAGAGTATCGTGCAAAATCTCATAAGTTCTTTTCAATGGGAATGATGATTGCCTTGTGTATTGTTTAAATAGCCAATCTCCTAAATCATCATAATAAATGTTTTTTATTAAATTCACCAAAAAGGCTGAATAAATTGAACCTGCTGCATCGTTCACAGCTAAGAAATTATCCCAATATTTTAATATCATCACTCCACGCTTTTCGATATCACTCATTCCTGACGAATTCTTTTCTAAAATCGGCAAAGCATATTCTAATAATTCTTTGGAATAATTGGAGTAAAAATCATTTTGGAGCAATTGAGCATCTCTAACATTGTATTCCACGAATTGAGAAAGTACTTCTGAAATTCTCTCAGCTCTTGAATGTGTACTTGAATTATTAGAAAAATAAAATGGTATATTCTTACTAAGTTTATTGTTAGCAGTTACTACGAATCCTTTTGCTGGATTATATTGTTTTGGCAATTGTGAAGAGTTTCTAATACCTTCCCAAGCATAGTCCGGCAACCAACTTGGTGATGGCATATTTGGACTGTTTAGTTTTCTGATTGGAGTAAATCCGGATGGATTAAGCCCAATGTTCCCTTTGGTATCAGCATAAGAAAAAACGATTCCCGGGGCTCCCCAGGTTTCAGTTGCTGAAACAAAGCTCTGCCAATCTTTAGAGTAACAAATTTTATATAAAGCTGTACTTTCGTCAGATTTGTAATTTCCAGTCCAAGAATATGTTAGTGCATACTTTTCAAAAATTTTGTTATTGTCATTATTATAATTTAATTTAGGATTTCTATTTAAATGAAAATCAGAAATCACACAAGTATTCTTAGTGAATCTTTGATAATAAACTTCTGGATTTTTTCCTTTTACTTTGATAGTATCTTTTCTAAATTCAAATTTTGCTTTTGCTCCGCTAGGTAAATAATAGAAATTTTTATCAACAGAATCTATTTTTTCAATAAAATAATCTACATCATCAATCATTGCATTTGTCATACCCCAACTGATATTATTATTTCTACCAATGAATGGAAATGGAACTCCGGGAATTGTCAATCCAACTAAATTCAACTTTGGAGAAGATATATGAAGTTGATACCAATTTGCTGGAATTGTAAAGTCCATATGGGGATCAGAAGAAAGGACCGCAGGAGAATTTGTAGCATTCTTGTTCTTTCTTATTGCCCAAGAATTTGAGCCAATTTCACTACCTTTTAGATTCATTTTAGATTTTAAATCATTTAAAGATTTTGAAAATTCTCTTAAAATTTCTGCTGTTTTTTTGATATTAGTATCAATTACTATCGGTTTTAATGTATCAACTACTTTTGCAACTTTAAATGCAAATGTTGAATCCATTTGAGCAATTCCATCAAATTTACCAGTAGGCATAAGTTTTAAGGCTTTATCAACACCAATTCTTTCAGAAATTTCACCAAAAGTAATATCATTAAAAAATCCACCAGATTGATTGAAAGCTAAAATTCTACCAATGACAATACAATCTTCGATTTTCCAGGCTGTTGGGACATAAGTAAGAGCATTGAACTCAAATGGGAGTGTTTTGGAATGTTCTTTTAGATAAAAATTAACGCCTTTAGCGTATGCTTCCAAAATCTTTTTTGTTTGTGGATCAATCGATGCAATAATTCGATTTGTAACTTTAACAATTCCTAAAGATCTAGCAAATTTATCAACATAAATATAATCTTCGCCAAAAATTTCAGCAAGCTCTCCCCTACCAAAACGACGCATAAAGTCCATTTGCCAAAGTCTATCTTTTGCGTGAAGATAACCAACCGCAAAAAACGCATCAGTTTCATTTTTGGCAGCAATATGAGGTATATTAAATTGGTCAGTAAAAATATCGAGATTATCTGTAACTTGCTCGGTCTCGAATTTTTTGAATTCATCCTGTATAGAAACGCTTGCTAACTTAATAGCATAAAAATAGCAAATTGCAGCAAATATTACAACTGTAAAAAAGATTAGGACTAATTTATATCTAGAATTCATTTTTTATAACCAATTATTTTCTTTATACCATTTAACTGTTTCGGCAAATCCCTCTTTGATGGAGATTTGTTGCTTGTATCCAAGCTCTTTTTCTGCTTTATCAATTGAGCAAGTCCAATAGTTTTGAATAAAATCTATCCCTTTTTCGTAATTGAAAACTGGTGGTTTTGCTGAAAATTTTCCAAAAAATCCAGAAATTGCCGCAATTGTCAATACTAAAAAATGTGGAAGGTTTAATTTTAATAAAAAAGATTTATTAAAAGCAGCTTTCATTGTATCGAGCAATTCATCCCAATGATAAAAATCGTGAGATGAAATAAAGTAGATTTCTCCATTGGACTTTTCGCTTTCACCAGCTAGTCTAATTCCATTAATTAAATCTGTTACGTGGATTAAACTTAGAAATTTTTGATTGAAACCAATTTTAGTTCCAATTCCCATTTTAACTGCTTTGAATACTGATAATATTTCTGTATCTCGTGGACCATAAACAGCTGGTGGCCTTACGATACAAACTGGGATTTTTACAAAAAACTTTACTACTTCTTTTTCTGCTTCAAATTTTGATTTTCCATAAGATGTAAGCGGAGTGCAAATATCTGACTCCCTAACTGGATTATTTAATGATTTAGATGGTCCTGAAGCAGTTTGGCTACTAACATATATAAATTTCTTTAGATTTTTTGAATATTTAGAAACGAGCTCCAAAATATCTTTTGTCAAATCTCTATTTCCTTTTAAATATCCATCATAATCTTTTGCAGAGGTTAAACCAGCCAAATGATAAACAAAATCCATTTTTTCGAATAGTTCTTTGTTATCTGAATTATCTTTAAAATCAGATTCAATTAAATGAAATCCTTTGTTTTCAAGCCATCTTAAGTTACTGCTTTTTCTAACTGTGCAGTAAATTTCATTTCCTTCTGATTTCAATAAATCAGCTAAATGACTACCAATAAACCCAGTGGCACCCGTAATTAATATTTTCATTCTTACTTTATAATCTTTATTAAATCTGTGTTTTTGCCTGATTGCAATTTTACAAAGTAGCAACCATTTTGCAATTTACTAATGTCAATCATTAAATTTTGATTATCAATCATTTTATATGGCAAACTGATTCTCTCGCCAATTAAATTGAAAACAGAAACATTATTATTTTCATCAATTGGTTGAGTTAATCTAATAATAGCGTTATTCTCATTTTGAGATTTTAATTTTGCTGAAAAATCTCTATTTTCATTTTCAACAACATTTGTAAATCTTGTATCTTCGTATTTCCTGATTTCAATGTTTTCAAAGAAAATGCCATCGTAATTAGCGCCTTCGTCTGTTGACATAATAATTCTAACAGAAATTTCTTTACCTAAGAAAGCAGATAAATCAATAGTTTGGTCAAGCCAAAGAGGATAATATCCGTGGAAGCCGTATTCATTCATATTTTTTTGTTTGCTGGATGAGATACCAGAAGCTTGATACATTCTTGGTGAAGAAACATTTTCCCAAGTTTTACCACCATCTGCTGAAATTTCAATTTTTGCAAAATCATAATTAGTTTCAATCTGCCAATATGATTTAAAAGCTAAAGCTGCAGGTCTATCGATTAATACTTTTCCCAAATATGTAATTATATTCTCAGTTGATTTGGTATATAAACTATCAGGACTATCAGTTAATACATATTTTCCTAAATTTGAATCAAATTGAAATCCCCAATTTCCTTTATCCCAATTACCAACTAAAACGCCATTTGCAAAAAGTGGAATTGAATTGTAATAATACATTTGAATTTCAAAAGTATCTCTTCTGATTATATTATCTTGTGCAATTGATACTTCAAATTTAACTATTTTACCATTTACAAAATTTGTGTCAGGCTGAGGTAAATATATAACAATTTCATTAATTTCACCTGAATAAGCTCCAACTAGTTTCTCAGTTTCACTATTGAACTTATAATCATTGTCTAAAGATTTTATTAATATATTTACATCATCGTAATAATCTTTCACTCCAATATTCTGAACTTTTAATATTAGATTTGCCTGGTCTTTTTCGAATTTATTTTCAATTTTTAAATCAATTGGTTTGATATTTGTTTCAGCACTCCAAATAATATTATCAATAATTTCAATGTTTTCAAGGCATTGGTCTAAGATTCTTTCTTTTGTTGTCCAAAATCCATCACTAAGGTTTCCTACTTCAGGAGTAAGCGCGAGAGTTTTATATTTTTTTTCACTATCTGTATAATAGAACCAATCATCAGAGCTACCTCTAGTTCCATATCCAACAGTGAATTGGTCAGTGCCAAAAATATAATGATTTTTTTTCGACATTTGAATAGCCATTCCTCTAAACAAACTCGAATCCGGTGTTTCACCAGGTAAAGCAGAATAAGAATAAATTAAATCATTAGAATATGTATGATAACATAAAGCTGTTTTAAAATCATTTTCAAGTGCATAATCGCGTAATGCTTGAGTTTCTGGCTCAGAAAATGGAGCTGAACCTCTATAAGTGATATCATTAATATTAGTTGATGAACCGTTAGGGGTATATTTTGAATCCCAATATTCATAAGGTCCAAAATTTCTATTTAAATCAATTCCATAAGTGGAATCGCTAGTTTTTCTGCGATTTTTTCTCCACATTCCGCCACCACTTGGATTTGTATTATAATTATATACAACCCCATCTGGATTTACAACTGGAATAATATAAATTTCGCGATTATTAAGTAAAAATCTTGCAGATTCATCACCATTTTTTGCTTTTTCAAGCAATGTCCACATATAATAAGCAATTGCAGTTAGCCCTCCGCCTTCTCTTGCGTGGATTAATGAATTAAGCTGAACTTTGGGTTTATCTAATGCCTTGTTGCCAAAAATAAAACATTTTATATCTCTTTTTTCTATTGTACTTCCAATTACTTCTTCGTCAGCAAAGTACTCAGGGTATTTTGATTTCATCAAATCAAAAACTTTGTATGCTTCTTCAAAAGTATAATAACCACCCATTGAACCAAAACTAAAATATGAAGGATATTGCATTTTATTTTCTTGCTTTTCCATATTCAATTTTCCAATTTTTGCATAATTGGCTTCAACATTTTCTTCAAGCACTTCAAAATTTAAATTATTATATTTCAATTTCGATAATTCTTTATCATCTAAAATTGCGATAACAAACAAATCTTTCTTGACTGATAATATATCAGAGCAATATTCAAAGATATTTGAGTTATTGACTTTTGAATCAAATTTGATTTTTACTTTATGGTGAATTTCTGA
>CAIWET010000074.1 GCA_903911805.1 uncultured Ignavibacteria bacterium
ACATTATTAGCCAACAACTTAAACAACCCAATAATCATAGATAATGTAAGTTTAAAAGCAGATGAATTTTGTATAGAAAAGATACCAGGAGCATTAATATTAGAGAAGATATGCACTTATGATTTGCGAAAAGTAAAATTAATCGATGAATTCAGTTTTGAAATATTGCCTAATCCCGCAAGTGATTTTATAGAAATTTCTTTGTCCCCCGTTGGCGGGGGTAGGGGGTGGACTCCTGAAATCTTCAATATTTTCGGAGAAAATACCACCCCGTCAAACCTTTCAGGTTTGCCACCCCTCCTTGCTAAGGAGGGGATAATCAAGATTGATATTTCCAATCTCCCAGCTGGAGTATATTTCATTAAAATTGGTGATAAATTTAAGAAGTTTATAAAATTGTAGCTCATTCATCCCTGAATGAGCAAATTGCAAATGATGGGGTCCACCTTTGAGGTGGGCTCCATCTTTGAAATTGGCTTCGATAAGATGCTTTCGCATCTACTTAAGCCAACAGTTATTTTTCGTGGTCACCAGAGTAAATTCCGAAGGAATTATATCGAAATGATCATCTTAAAGTAGCACAGACATTCTTGTCTGTGCAATTCTAACTATGCCAATAGATGCCGCATCAAGTGCAGCATGACACTGAAAAACAAAAAAAAAGACAAGTCATTGACCTGTCTCTTTTTAAAATTTCAACTTTTTGAATTTATTAATCCAAAAAATGTACGAATAAACCATCTCTTAATTTTGGTTCGAACCAAGTAGATTTCGGAGGCATAATCTGGCCTGCATCTGCAATGCTCATCAATTCATCAATTGAAGTTGGATACATCGAAATAGCAAGTTTCATTTCGCCATTATTTACTCTTCTTTCTAATTCAGCAAGACCTCTGATTCCACCAATAAAATCAACGCGTTTGCTGGTTCTTGGGTCATCAATTCCTAAAATGGCATCTAAGCAATATTTTTGAAGAATAGCAACATCTAATTTCTCAACTGGATCATTGATTTGCAAAAGCTGCGGATTTGCAGACATTGTGTACCATTTTCCATTCATATATAGACCGAAATCACCTTTTTGAGTTGGTTTAACTGGTTTAGTTGATTCTACAAATGAGAAATTGATATTTAATTTTTCAAAAAATTCTTCTTCAGTTAAGCCATTAAGATCTTTAACAACTCTGTTGTAATCCATAATGTATAAATGACTTGCTGGGAATAGAACTGCTAAGAAATAATTATATTCTTCTGATCCATTGTGGTTTGGATTTGCCTGAGCACGTTCTCTACCAACAATTGAAGCAGCAGCTGAACGATGGTGGCCATCTGCAACGTAGAAATAATCAACGCCAGCAAAAATTTCTTCTAATGATTTATTTAAATTTTCATCACGAATTACCCATACCTGATGACGAATTCCATCTAAAGCAACTAAATCTTGGTCTGGAGTAGTAACTTTAATATTATCAATTACCGATTGAACAACATCAATATCTCTATAAGTCAAAAAGATAGGACCAGAGTGAGAATTTGTTACTCTAACGTGATTACATCTATCTTCTTCTTTGTCTTTACGAGTTTTTTCGTGCTTTTTGATTGTGTCATTCCAATAATCTTCAACAGAAGCACATCCAACAAAACCATATTGAGTTCTTCCGTCCATAGTTTGAGCATATAGATAAATATAAGGTTTATCATCCTCAACTAAAGCACCCTGATTAATTAAATTCCATAAATTCTCTTTACCTTTTGCATAAACCTGAGCATCGTGGATATCCACCGAAGGATCCAAATCAATTTCAGGTTTGCCAATGTGTAAAAAAGAAAGTGGATGACCAATAACTTCTTCTCTTGCTTCTTCAGAATTAAGCACATCATAAGGTTTTGCTGCGATTTCACCTGCTAATTCAGGTTTTGGTCTATAAGCCTTGAATGGTTTGAATACTGCCATAATCTCCTCAAATTAACCTTTTAATGCACTAATTACTTTGCCAGCGATTTCTTCGCCAACTCTATCCTGAGCTTCAACAGTAGATGCACCAATATGAGGAGTGCAAGATACTTTAGGATGATTGATTAACTCAGTTTGAGCTTCAGTTGCAGGTTCGTTAACAAAAACGTCAATACCAGCTGCTCTAACTTTTCCGCTATTTAATCCATCTAAAAGTGCTTTTTCGTCAACTACGCCACCACGAGCACAATTAACAATAATCACGCCTTTTTTCATAGCTTCGATTTCTTTAGCACCAACTGCAGGACCTTCAGCTTTAATCAAAGGCATATGAAGAGAAATAACGTCAGAATTAGCAATAACTTCATCTTTACTTACTAATTTTACATTCATATCAGTAGAAGTAATAAAAGGATCGAAAGCGATAACACTCATTCCAAGACCTAAAGCTCTTTTAGCTGTTTCTTTGCCAATATTGCCAAATCCCAATAAACCAAGAGTCTTACCAGTTAATTCAAAACCTTTTGCATATTCTTTTTTAGGCCATTTTCCTTGACGCATTTCAACATTACTTTGATTCAAAAATCTAGCAACAGAAAACATATGACCAATTGCCAATTCAGCAACAGAAATAGAAGAAGCACCAGGAGTATTCAATACTGGAATGCCTTTTTCTTTAGCATATGCAACATCGATATTATCCAAACCAACGCCACCACGAGCAATAGCCTTTAAATTACTAGCATCAATAACCTCTTTGGTCACTTTTGTAGCCGAACGAACAATAATGGCATCATATTGATTGATTTCTGCCAATAATTCTTCTGGAGTTAACTTTTTATCAACAACCTCTAAACCAGCTTCTGTAAGCAATTTTGTTCCAATTGCTTCAATGCCGTCACTTACTAAAACTTTCATATATTTACTCCTAAAAGTATAAAACTTAAATATTTATTATCTTTAATAAAGAACAAATAGTTCCAGTTTCAAAAATAACGAAAATTTTGGAATAATAAAGAATAAATGAAAAAAATTGCCAAAAATATAACATATAAAAAAGTACGAAATAGTACAATCTGCATTTTGCAAAATGAATGAAGATTCATAAAAAATTACAAATCAGAAAAAATCACTAAAAAATGCAAATTACGAAAAAGACCAAAAATGGCAAAAATGGCAAAAACCCCACTTTCAAAAAGTACGCAGTTATATGCTGAAAGGCATCAGTTATACATTGAAAGTACACGTTTATAAAATAGACCGAAAATCGCCTTTTTTTTGTTGTATATTTGTATGAGTGTTTTTGAGACAAAAATTTAAGGGTTTTGGAAAATATGAAAAATATAAATTATATAAAAAGCACATTTTTTTTAATAATAAATTATTAGAATATTATGCAAGAACTACTATTATACAAACTGAAAATGTATGACTTATTAGAATACATTCAAGAATTGATTGCCAAAGCGAAGAACTCAGATGCCGAAGAGGGAGAGGAAATTCTTGACGAGGTGGTAATGCTCATAAACCACGAATTTCAATCGAAGCATAAAATGGAAATAATTCAGGATAATCTGAAACCCGATGAATTTTTTAAGATATTGAGAAAAAATCACTCAAATCTTACATTTGGTCAAGAGCAAATGTGCTATTATGATTATTTGGGATTATCGAGGAAAGAAATCTCGATTTTGCTAAATGTAAGCATAAGAACAGTAGAAAATCGAATATATTTCATATCAAAGTCTATCAAACCAATTGATAACAAGACTTTGCGTAGTTATTTATTAGATTTGGTATCAATAGACGATGCATCAATTATTAATAAAAGTTCATAAAATAGAGTATATTTCGAGTAGTAAAAAATAAGAAAAATAATTGTAATTTAATAATTAGATTAAAAATATTGGAAATTTAAATCGCAAAAAGCGATGATTTAAATAAAAAATTAATAATGAGGATTTTATGGGATTAATATCTGGTTTAATGGGGCATGCAAGTGAAGTTTCAATTAAAGACCTACAAGTTGAATATTCAGTAATATTAATTGATGGAGAGATTTTAGAGTCAGCTTTCAAAATTATCAGGGATATGATTGTCTTTACAAATAAAAGGCTAATTTTAGTTGACAAGCAAGGAATTACAGGAACTAAAGTAGAATATCTTTCAATTCCATACAAAAGCATAATAAGATTTTCAAAAGAAAGTGCTGGAATCCTAGATCTAGACGCAGAACTCAAAATATGGATAACTGGTCAAGTGGAACCAATTAAAAAAGAATTTAAAAAAGATAATAATATTAATGGCATTTATCAAATGCTCAGCAGTCATATTTTAAAATAAGGAACAAGAAATGAAAAAAACAATTTTATCAATCGTACTCGCTACAATATTATTAGTAGCTTGTGGCAAAAAGGAAGAAAATCCTCAAACACAGCCTGCCCCAACAGCCGAAGCACCTAAAGTAGTAGTTGAGCCAATTCTTAATGTTGATTCTTTAGTAAAAGAAATCAAAAAGCAATATGCAGAAGTTAATAAAAATTGGAACAAAGCAACAATTTCTGTTTATAATTATGATTTATCTAAAGAAGAAAAAGGATATTCTTTTGGACTATTTAATAATAATTTGATCAAGATAATTGCATTTGAAAATGAGGGTGGTATGATTAATTCAACCGAATTCTATTATCAGAATAAGAAATTGTTTTTCGTGTTTAATTCAAGTAAAATAGAAGGAGATTATGAAGGTGCAGAAAATTACTCTGCTGACGGTTACAGATGCTATTTCCATAATAATAAATTAGTAAAATTATTAGACTCAAAGAAAAAAGAAGTAGCCAAAGGAAGTCAGGAATTCCAAAAAGTAGAAACACAAGTCCTTGCAGAAGAAAAAGTTGCAATGGATAATTTCAAAAAATCAAAATAATTTAAGGTAAAGAAATGAAAAAAATAACTGCAATTTTAATAATGATATTTATATCATTTGGTACTGTATATTCTCAATACGATATGAGAACAAATGCAGGCAAAGCAGCCTCAAAAAGAGATAAAAAAGCTAATGCTGCATTAGGTGCTGTAAATATGGCTACTTCACTTTCCGACAAAAAAGAAAGAGCCAAAGCAAAAGAATCACTAAAGAAAAATTCTGTAAAGGTAAAAGAAAGCTTTAAGGATAATTATAATAAAGTAAAAGACGGTTGGAAGAACAGGAAGAAATAATATGAAAAAGTTAGTAATTTTTATCTCAATAGTTTTATTCAGCGCTAACATTTTTGCAGTTGAGAGAAATCTTGTGTCAATTGAAAAATCTATTATTGGATGGTGGCATGATACTGATGGCAGCAAATGGTGGTTCAATAATGAAAATCGATGTATTTTTGAATTAGATAATACTTTATATGGAGATTATCAAATAATTAATGCAGATAATGATGTAGTTGAAATGAAATTAACAAATTTTGGTGAGCAACCTGGATATTTTATTTTTAAATCTACTATGTCAAAAAATAGGAATAAAATTGATTGTTCTTTGAGATATTTTTATGGAGGAAGAGAAGGCAATGCATCTTATTTTACATTAAATTATAAAAATGGAGGTTATGAAAATTCAGACTTTATAGATTTTGGTAAAATACAGAATGACTTATCTAAAATAACTAATGATAGCTTTAAGAAAAGTAATGTTGGAAAAAATGGTGATATAATTTTTGAAAAATTCATATATGAATACACTTTACCTGGTCCTAAAGAATCGAATAATAGAATTGAATTTGAGAAACTCATTCTAAAATTGGAGAATAAACAAATTGAAAATCTTATTAACACTCAAATAAATTCTTCTGATATCAAAACAAGTATAAATGAATTATTAGAAATGTTAAATGGTTATGAAACTTCTTTCTTAAAAGAAGAATTATATGATCATTTTTTAATTGAAAATTTGAATTGTAAATATAATAAAAATTCAATTTTTGCAATTGAAAGATATTCGGATTTTCAAACTGGTGGCAATATGTCAGGAAGTAATTCATCAATTAATTTTAATATTGAAAATGGAAATATAATTAAAATTAATGATATTATTAATACAGCTAAATCCAATGAATTGATTAAAATTATCTCAAAAAAAATAAAATTAGAAAACCCAGAATTTAATCCAAAATCTTTGTCTAAGGACAATAAATTAAAATTAACAGAAAATTATTTATTTACTGATAATGGATTATTATTTAATTACAGTTCATGGGAAATATTTGAGTATGACAGAGGACCAAATACAGAAATACTTCTTACATTTAAAGAATTAAAACCATTTGTAAAAAAAGGATCAATTTTAGAAAAATTAATAAAATAAAAGGAAAATAATATGAAAAAAAT
>CAIWET010000075.1 GCA_903911805.1 uncultured Ignavibacteria bacterium
ATATGAACATAAAGAAAAAACTAATACGGATAGATCTAAATCTTTGAAATCTTTATATTTCAAATTCATAAATTCATTAAATTTGGTAACTAAAATAGTTACAATATCATCTGCAATACTTGAAAATTTCTTCGAATCAAAAAAGAATGACTTAAAGCCAAATGGATTTTCTTTACATTTCAAAAAAATGAAATTTACCACTTCATCAAAATCATCTGTAACTCTATTTATTTCTTCAAGAAAATTAGATTTATAGTATTCAAGATAACTAATTTTTATTTGATTAATCGATTCGTAAGATTTATAAATTGGTTGAGAAGAAGATTTCATTCTAGATGAAATTTCTTTTATTGTAAGCTTTTCAATCCCATGATTTTCAATTATATTTTTAGAAATATCGAATATTTGAGATTTATTAAATAAAGTCTTAGGCATAATTAATTCCTTCGGAATTTAATTAAAACAACGATAACTGAAAATACAGTTGTATATAACGTTGATGCAATTCCATATCTTAAAAAGAAATTAAATAATGATAATTCTGTTGGTTTAATATAAAAGAAGTAATAAGCTAAATTGTGGAATGTTGCAGAAAGAAATACAATTCCAATAAAAGAAAAAGTTCCAAATAACTTATTAATAGTATTTTCTTTTACAAAAAAACCAGCGGTAAATCCAGCTATAACTTTTGCAAAAGCATTTGTTCCTATAACATCCATTGAAATAATATCAAAAAGAATACCAATAACAAAACCACTTATAGTTCCAAAGTGCTGACCTTCTCTAAGCGAAATCCATACTACTAAAATTATTAAAAAATCAGGAGCTAAACCACCAATAGAAATAAAATCAGTAAATGCGACTTGAAATATAGATAATAAAATAGCTAAAAGAAAGTAAATAAAATATTTAGCTTGAATTTTTTTTCCACCAATGTGGGCATCAGGTATAAAATTTAACATGTTATTTGCCCTTCAAAGTTGCTTTACGATTTTTAATCATTTCATCAACCTGATTAACTAAGTTATTAATTTCTTGATCAGGAACTTTTTTAAGAACAAAAACTTGTTCCAAATGAGAGTTATTTACATAAGGTTTTACTATAACTTTCAAGAATAAATCGCCAGGTTCCTCAATTACTTCAATTACTTTTCCAATCGGAACTTCTGCAGGGTATTTATTTGAATATTCAGATGATAATATTACATCATCAACTTTCATATCGAAAGATTTAGGAATATTTTTCATAATTAAATTTTCCCCACCTTCCCATACCAAAATTCCATCATTTCTTGTTCTTTGTACTCTTGCGGCAATTTTAACTGTTGGATTGTTTAATGCTTCAATCATTGAAAATTGAGAGCTGGCACTAAAAACTAAACCAATTAAACCAGCATCATTTCTTACTGCCATACCTGAAAAAATTCCGTCTTTAGTTCCTTTATTGATTACAATGTAATTTCTCATCTCAACGCTTGTTTTGCCAACAACATCAGCTATTACAAAAGGAACTTCTAAATTCTTTTTTAAATTTAATTGATCTCTTAAATACTTGTTTTCAATCAATGACTGGCGCATTTTAGTTACTTCAATTGATAATTGATGATTCAATTCTCTAAGTGAAGCATTCTCGTTTTTTAAAGCTTGTGGATTTGGCACCCAAGACATTGCAGATTGCATCCATCCAATTGTACCAACGAGTACAGCTCTAAAACCACCAATTTTATTGGTATTCCCTAATGAAATTAAAGATAAACTTATCACCACTAACATTAAGAAAGTGATAAATTCTCTAAATCTGTTAAAAAAATCAATAAACCTCTGCATTTATCCCCCCCAGATTGATTGCAGAAAAATTAATATCTTGCACTTTTAATTAATACTGATGAATAATCATTCAAGCTCTCCATAACTTTGCCTGTGCCTCTCACAACAGTAGTAAGTGGATCATCAGCAACGTGAACTGGTAAGCTAGTTTCGCGTCTTAATCTTTCGTCTAAACCTTTTAATAAAGCTCCACCACCAGAAAGCATAATTCCTCTGTCAAAAATATCAGCAGATAATTCAGGAGGAGTTCTTTCTAATAAATTTAAAACAGCAGTGATAATTGAATTAACTGACTCCTGCAAAGCTTCTCTAATGTCAGGTGAACCAACAATTATCATTTTAGGAATACCAGTAACTAAATCACGACCTCTTACTTCTACTTCAAGTTCGTCATCTAAAGGTACAGCAGAACCTACCTGCATTTTAATCATTTCAGCAGTTCTATCTCCAATTAAAATATTATGTTGTCTTCTGAAATAAGCCACAATAGCTTCAGTCATTTCATCACCGGCAACTCTAATTGATTCATCACTAACAATACCAGATAAAGCTATTACTGCAATTTCAGTTGTACCACCACCGATATCTACAATCATATTTCCAACAGGTTCGTGTACATTTAATCCAATTCCTATAGCACTTGCCATTGGTTCAGCTATCAAATGAACTTCTTTAGCACCAGCGTGCTCACAACTATCTCTAACAGCTCTTTTTTCAACTTCAGTAATACCAGATGGTACACAAACTACTACTCTTTTAGCTGGTTGCCAGGTCAAAGATACTTTTCTGATAAAAGCTCTAAGCATTCCTTCTGCAATTTCAAAATCAGCAATTGCACCATCTCTTAATGGTCTAATAATTTTAATATCTTTATGAGTTCTGCCACTCATTGCCTGAGCTTCGTGCCCAATGGCAATTATATTCTTTGTATTTCTGTCAAAAGCAACTATTGAAGGTTCGTTTAATACTATTCCTTTTCCTCTCATCCATATAAGAGTATTTGCTGTTCCTAAATCTATCGCTACGTCGTTTGATAATAATCTTCCAAAAGCCATTATTTATTTCTCAATATTTAATAAATATACTTTAAAGTAAACTACAAAATTACGAAGTTTATTTCTATTAAAAAATTACTAATAATTAATTATTTAAAAAAATCAAAAAAATTGGTAAAATTTGCTGATTAATCAATATTTTTGAAAATGG
>CAIWET010000076.1 GCA_903911805.1 uncultured Ignavibacteria bacterium
AATCGTTTCAAATTTTCCATGTATGATTGATAATTAAAGCTTCCAAATCCTGTTTCTTGTGGTGCATAATAAGGAGGTGTGTATTTTGGTAAAAAATCTATATGAGGTGTTAATTTATACTGATTATGATTTTTCCAAAAGTCATCTTCATATGCATTTATATTATATCTTAATGTATTTTGCATATCTGGTAAAAGATTTGATTGGTTTAAAATCCATTCTTTCTTTTTTGGTACTGCATTTAAGCGTACTTTTTCTAACTCTTTAAAAGCTTCATATGAATTTACTATATCTTTTTTAAAACGTATTGAATCCATTGTATATTATTAAATTAGATTTTATTTTTTTATGGTATTAAATTTACCATTCTTCCTGCGCCAATCTCTAAATAACTATTATATGCGCATATTAAATATGGTAAGCAGTTAGTAGCATCAGTCAATAAATAATTTCCTGCTAAACCACCTGCAGGTGTAAAAGTCGATGAAGTTACAACAAACTCGATCGACGCAGGCGTCTGTTCTGTGTCAAGACCCGAAACAGTGTACACCTCCCCTTTTTCTGGGAAATTCAAAGAGCAAATAGAAGCATAGGAATGTTCGCGGAAGGCTCCTAATGAATTTATCCCAGGATAGATTCCTGAAGTGGTATCTTGATTAATATTGAAATGTTGTAATAATGTGTTATATTGTTCTGCTAAAGTTTGTGGCTCAAATGAATTATTACCAATTCGCCATTTAGTGGTTACTATGGAATCACCATTATGAGCAAAATATTTAGATTGGTTATAAACTCTTCGTAAACCTGCACTAATTTGACTTTCAGCAGTTGCAATAGTTAAGCCTTCTTCTAATGAGTTTTTTGATGATAATATAGTATTTAAAGGTTGTCCAATGGTGTCATAATTTGGTAAACGGAATGTACCAATCACATAATCTAATGAATTTGTAGAAATAGAAAATCTTTCTGTTGTGGCTTTATTATTTGCTGGAACAGGTCGGCCACTTTGAACAGTATAATTAGGAAAATATAATTTGTATTTCTGACCACTACTTAACACATTTGCCATTGCTATATCGAATTCAGGGCCCATATGATAACGAACACATCGGAATTCTAAATTAGTTAATGTATAATCAGCAGTTTCAGCTGGTAATGGTGCATCTCTAAAACCAGTATCAATTGTAAGAGCAGCTCTTCCAACTTCAGTTTTAGAAGCTGTATTATTGGCTGCAGACACACCACCATTAGTACTAGCCACACCTAACATTAAAATAGAAGCTGGGGCAAGTTGAATTTCAATTGTGACTGTCCCTAACATTTGAGTATCTATTACTTGAGTTGACGCATTACCACCAAATAAACATAACCAGCTTCTTACACAATAACGGCTTTTATCTCTTGCTAATACATTATCTAATAAAGTTGAATCTGCTGCAGGATTAAATGGTCCCAGTGAATAACCTCTGCGTTCTTGTATATCATTTGCTAATATATATAATTTATTAGAAGGGTCAGCATTTTCACCTCCTGCTTGTCGTCTTCCTAATGCGTCAGCGCCTTGAGTATAATCGTGGAGTAAATTATATAAAAAATTGTAATCTGGAATGTCTATTTTAATCCCCCCGTTGATTTTCACAGTAAATTTTTGAATCACAGACGCAGAATTTCGAGGAAAGAAACGGGTTTGAACATAACCAGCCGGTCCAGTTGCACCAGTTGAACCATTATGTGTAGTAGAACCATCGAAAAACCAAGAGAAAGAAGATAAATCAACTTTACTATTATATGGAAGGTCAACTATGATTGTCTGTCCAGGTTTGACATCTTGCGATTTATTTGGTGTCATTGTCACTGTTTCTTTTTGTAAAACCTTTAATCGTTTTATAGCCCATTGCATAGCTTGTGGTATTCCTTCTTGAGACATTATGTATATAATAAAAGATAGAAAAAAATTTAGACTTTTTTTAATTTTTTAGTCCTGAATATTCTTTAATTTTTTCAATCAATTCAGAAAAACTTTTCACTGATTTTTCAGCCTCTTCAAGTTTTACTTTTAGTTTTTTCTGTTGGTCAGCACTTAATTCTTTTCTATTTTCATGTTTATTGAGTTCTTTTAATTTACTTAGTTCTTCTTCTGCTTCTTTATATTTCTCTTTAGTCTCT
>CAIWET010000077.1 GCA_903911805.1 uncultured Ignavibacteria bacterium
GGGGTTTGCGGTGGGGCGAGTCGAGGTCGTTATTTTAAACCTAGATGCCGCATCAAGTGCGGCATGACATACGAAAATATTGAACCAGATTCTTCGCTATGCTCAGAATGACGGCATAAAAAAAAGACAGGTCTTAGACCTGTCTCTACAAATAAAAATATTTTTCACAGACAGGAATGTCTGTGCTACTTCTTTAAGTCCCTCCCTTCAAGGGGAGGGGTTTGGGGTGGGGCGAGTCGAGATTGCTTTTTTATAAAATAAATTATAAAATATTACAAGCTATCAAGCATTTTTTCATTTTATCAAAACTTCTGCCAATGTTATTGTCAAGTCCGACTGATAATCTTACTAATCCAGCTGTCATTCCCATTTCTTCTTGTTCTTCTTTCGGTATTTCTGAGGAAGTACTTGTTCCTGGCGAGCTGAAAAGTGTTTTATAAAATCCTAAACTTACTGCAAAATATCCTATTAATTCTTGCTGCATCATCATCATTAATTGATTTGCTTTTTCTTCGGTTTTTACGTCAAATGTAATCATTCCACCATAACCAAATTCAGAATTATACATAGAATTAAACAACTCGTGTTGAGGATGTGACTGCAAACCTGGATAAAATACTTTTAAACCTAATTTTTCGAGGTTTTCAGCTACATATTGGCCGTTTTTAGAGTGTTGTTTCATTCTGATGTGTAAAGTGTGCAAATTCTTTAGAACACTTGCAGAGCGAACGGAATCCATTACTGGGCCTAAAAGCATTGCAGCGCCGCTGCTAACGTCTTTTAAGCTTGAAATAAATGGTTTTGGTCCACAAATACAACCTGCAACTGTATCGCTTGCGCCATTGATAAATTTAGTTAAACTATGAATAACTAAATGAGCGCCTAATTCAGTTGGATTGATGATTAATGGAGAAAAAGTATTATCAACAATTAGAATTAAATTATGGTCATCGGCGATTTTTCTTAATTCTCTGATGTCGGCAATTTCCATTAATGGATTTGAAATTGTTTCGCAATAAATAATTTTTGTATTGCTTGTTATTTTACTTTTAATTTCATCAATTTTTGTAATATTT
Source organism: uncultured Ignavibacteria bacterium (assembly GCA_903911805.1). GTDB lineage: Bacteria > Bacteroidota > Ignavibacteria > Kapaibacteriales > UBA2268 > CAIWET01. The sequence continues at coordinate 1,077 of CAIWET010000077.1, forward strand.
ACAAAATGAGTATTGATATTAAATTTTGGTAAGAAATTTTTCATTAAAGCATAAGAACCGCCGTAAATTGTTCTGCTCGAAATGATTTCATCTCCTGCACTGCAAATCTCAAGTATTGCACAGCTGATAGCAGCCATACCTGATGCAGTTACTTGGGCATATTCTGTACCTTCTAAATGTGCCAATGCTTTAGCTAAATAATCGTTAGAAGGATTTAAATGTCTGGAGTATAAAAAGCAGCCTTCAATCTCTTGCTCAAAGAGAGCAGACATCTTTTCAGCTGACATAAATGTAAAAGTAGAACTATCCGATATTGAAGGATTAACTTCACCAAATTCACCAAAAACCAGATAATCTTGTATATTATCTGCTGGATTTAATACCATATAAACCTCAAAATTTTTAAATTACAAATTTCACAAGATGCAAATTAAGAAATTTTCAGTTCAGAATATTAATTATATTTTTCTAAATATATTATCTTGTTGCAATTGGTAAAACTACGAAAATTACTGCATCCCAGATTGCATGCGAGATTAATCCAGGAATTACTGATTTATATTTTTTGAACATCCAGCCCCAAAATATTCCACAAATTAATGCTGCCATAAATAACATAAAATTAAATGCCCAAATATGTACAATCGCATAAATCGCTGTGGTGATTATAAATCCTTTTGTTTCTCCATATTCTAATTGAAGATTATGTTGAGCAAATCCACGCCAAAATATTTCTTCGGCTGGTCCAATCCACAAAAGGAGTGCGGCACCTATAAAGATTTTATCTGCTTGAGTTTTTGTTGCATAAATGTTTTCAATTTGATGATTTGCAAAATTGAAAAGCATGTTTGAGAAATAATTTCCTGCATAGAATGTTAAATAAAGAATTGCTGCAGCTATAACTCCAATATAAATCCATTTTGTTTCAAATTTATATACATCCTTGAGTTGATTTCTGCCCTTTACAAAGCTATAAATATTTAAGCTGGTTGTTGCTAAAAGCATCATTACCCAAAAATTAAATAAATCTTTTGTCCAAGGTGAAAACATCAAGAACCAAAAGATAGCTGCAATTATAAATCCTGGTATTACTTTTTTCATTTTACAAAATATCCAATCAAGATGCTTATACTTAATAATAAACCAAAAATCATATGCAATTGAGCAGTCATAATGTCTAACATTGCAATTTCTTTTGGATTTTCTACGTCAGCTTTGCCGATTAATTTTAAATTTTTCATTGCTATCGGGAAACTCACTAAAACAAGTAGTGACCAAATTGGTAATAATTTCATTGCAATGAAAATGCCAACAGCTAAATAAGCTCCAACTAATAAAAATCTATAATATAATTTTGAAGAATTAACACCAATTACGCTGGCAAATGTTTTTACGTTTGCTTCGCCATCGTGTTTGATGTCTCTAGTGTTATTTGCATGTAAAATTGCAGTTACTAAAAATCCAATTGGAATTGATACTACTGCTATTTCTTTTACTAATTCATAAGAACCAGTTAAAGCGTAAAATGTTCCAAATATCATTAATGGACCAAAGAAAATAAAGATATGTAAATCTCCAAGGGCTTTGTATTTTAATGTTGAGTAAAAATATGAACCCAACATACCAAATAATCCAATCACAAGCATATCAATGCCACGATAATATGTTAGAATAATTCCAAAAATCAATAGAATTAATAATGATGTTATTCCACCCATTAATACAGCTTTAGGTTGCATCAAACCATCAACTAAAACTCTGCTTGAGCCAAATGTGTCTTTTCTATCAACATTGTGCTTAAAGTCAAAATATTCTGATAACAGATTTCCAGACAATTGGAAAAATGGCGTTCCCAAAGCAATCAAAATCATCAAGCTCCAGTTAACTGGTCCATTGTAAAATGCCAATGTAAACATTGCTCCAAATATAACAGGAATTAATGTTGCAGTTAATGAAAAAGGCCTAATTGCTTGCATCCAGAGGCTTACAGCAGACCTATCGTTTAAAGTTGAATTATTCATATGATCCTCAAAAAATATTTATTATTATTTCTTATCAAATTAATATAATGGCTTAGCATCATTTAAATTATTTAAATGTAATTTATATCCTTCCAAATAACCATTAAGTGTTGCTTCATCTGAAAGGTGAGCTCTCCAGGCAAGATATGGAGGTAATACCTGCATTCCGCAAAAATAGAGCAAACCGTGATGAATTGGTTCTAATAGCATATTAATATCGCCGTGTTCTCCACCAACAGAATATGCAGAATTGCTGCCACCAGTACTGATACAGCACATTACTTTTTTATCTTTAAAAGCACCAGTTTCATATTTTTTATTTCCTGGATGATAAGCAAAACCAAAAGCCATAACTCTATCGAACCAACCTTTTAAAATTGCTGGCATTGAAGTCCACCATAATGGGAAATTCAAAATGATTAAATCTGCTGTCACTAAAGCATCCATTTCAGCTTTCAAATCTTCAGAAAATGAATTATTGATATGAGCATTCATCTGCTCTTTCATATAATTGAAGTATTCATTGTTGCTGATATTCTGAAAATCGCGTTGGTCACCTACGGGATTAAAGTTCATTGCATATAAATCTTTTAAAACCACTTCATCGCCATTTTTAGAAAAATGTTCAACTGCAACATCTTTTAAAGCTGATGAGAATGATTTTGGCTCAGGGTGAGCGTGTAATATTAATATATTCATAATAGCCTAATTAAAATAATACAAAATTATGAATATTTTAAATCTTGACAAAGTTAAAATTTAGTCTTTGCTAAGATTTGAGTGATTTTAGACTTATTTATAAAAAAAGGCTGTCTTTTTTTAAGACAGCCTCTTTTATTGAAATTAATCTTTAGGAGATGTTGATCTTTCGTGATGTCCGCGATCTTGATGTCCGCGATCATTATTGCTGTGTTCCTGATTAGGAGTATGTTGTGGTCTTGGTAAAAGTACTTTACGGCTCAATTTGAATTTGCCGTCTGGAGTAACTTCCATCAATTTCACTTCAATTCTTTCGCCAACTGTCAAGAATTCAGATATTTTTTCAACTCTTTCGTGAGCAATCTGAGAAATATGAAGTAAACCTGTTTTCTTTGGTAATATTTCTACCATAGCTCCAAGTCCTTCTCTGATTTCTTTAATTAAGCCAACATAAATTTCGCCAGCTTCTGGTTTGCGAATTGAGAAGTTAATTCTTTCCATAGCTGCGTCTGCTGATTCTTGGCTAGTTGCAGCAATAGTTACTGTTCCATCATCTTCAATATTGATTTCAGCACCAGTATCTTTAACGATTGAACGAATATTTTCTCCACCTGAACCAATAACTGCACCAATTGTATCCTGAGGAATTTTCATTTTAGTAAATCTTGGTGCATAAGGTGATAATTCAGTATTAGGTGTTGAAATTGTTTCATTCATAATACCTAAAATATGAAGTCTTCCTTCTTTTGCTTGGTGAAGAGCTGTTTTCATAATATCTATTGATAAGCCTTCAATTTTGATATCCATTTGGCAAGCTGTGATACCTTCGTAAGTTCCTGTAACTTTAAAGTCCATATCACCTAAGAAATCTTCATCACCCAAAATATCACTCAAAACTGCTACTTTGTTTTCTTCTAAAATTAAGCCCATTGCAATACCAGCAACTGGTTTAATCATTGGAACGCCTGCTTGGAATAATGCAAGTGAACCAGCACAAACAGTTGCCATTGATGAAGAACCATTTGATTCTAAAATATCGGAAACAATTCTAATTGTATAAGGGAAAACAGAGGAGTCAGGAGTCATAATTTTTAATGCTCTTTCAGCCAAATTACCGTGACCAACTTCTCTTCTGCTAACTCCTGTCATTCTACCAGTTTCACCAGTTGAATAAGGTGGGAAGTTATAATGCAATAAGAATTTATTTGTATACATTGGTAATAAACCGTCAATCATTTGTTCGTCGTCTTTAGTACCTAAAGTAACTGTAGTTAATGATTGAGTTTCACCTCTTGTAAATAAAGCTGAGCCGTGAACTCTTGGTAATAAACCGATTTCGCAAGCGATTGGTCTGATTTGGCTAGTACTTCTACCATCAAGGCGAATACCATCATCCAAAATCATTTCTCTCATTGCTTTTTTCTCTAATTTGCTAACGATTGTGCCAACAAATTTTTCAATATTTACATCTGCAAATTCTTCTTTTTCGCCAAATTCAGCTACTGCTGTTTCTTTAGCTTTAATTAAGATATTGTTGCGGAATTCATTTCTTTCTTCTTTTGTAGTAATTGTATAAACATATTTCTTTAAATCTTCAGAAATAGTAGTTTTTACAAATGCTAATAAATCTTCGTTAGGCTCAACGATTGTGTATGGTCTTTTAGGAACACCACAAAGAGCAACTAATTCTTTTTGAAGATTGTTTAAAACTTTAATATTTTCGTGAGCAAATTCTAATGCTTCTAAAAATTCTTCTTCAGAAATTTCTTTTGATTCGCCTTCAACCATTACGATTGATGTATCTGTTGCAGCAACAGTGAAATCAATAGTAGATTTTAATAATTGAGTAGGAGTAGGATCGATAACCAATTGGCCATCAACTTTACCAACTCTAACTTCAGAAATTGGACCTGCAAAAGGAATATCAGAAATCATTAATGCTGCTGATGCTCCAACTGCTGCCAATGTATCTGAATTTACATCTGGTTCTGCAGAAAAAACTGTTGCAACGATTTGAGTATCAAATTTCCAGTTTTTTGTAATCATAGGTCTAATAGGTCTATCAATTAATCTAGCAGAAAGAATTTCTTTATCCGAAGGTCTGCCTTCTCTTTTGAGAAAACCACCTGGGATTTTTCCTGCTGATGCAGTTTTTTCTCTATATTCTACTTGTAACGGCAAAAAGTCGATATCTAACTTTTCTGTATTTGTTGCAACTGCTGTTACCAAAACCATTGTGTCTCCGCAAGAGACCATTACTGCACCACTTGCAAATTTTGCAAATCTGCCTGATTCTAAGGAGTATTTTCTTCCATTAAAATCGATTGAAACTAATTGTTTAGCCATACTTTTTTCTATATTTTTCAAAAAACC
>CAIWET010000078.1 GCA_903911805.1 uncultured Ignavibacteria bacterium
GTCAAGGAAATGTTCTTTCGATTCATCGTAAAAAGCTCGTTTTGATCGGAATATCCACAGTTCTGCTGATTGTGTTGCTTTCTTTTGGAAAACAATTGGAAAATTCCAAATTTGGCTATAGCGAATATTTAATAGCTTTGACAGCATTTTTTCTTTGTGGCTGGAGTGTTCTTGTAAATGCCGCAAAGACAATTTACCGCAGGCAGTGGTTTGATGAAAATGTGCTCATGTCAATTGCATCTACAGGCGCACTTATAATACATGCTCATGAGGAAGCTATCGGGGTGATGATTTTTTATCAGATCGGGGAACTACTTCAAAATCTGGCGGTGAATCGTTCTCGATCATCAATAAAAAAACTTCTTGAAATTCGCCCGGATTACGCTAATGTAAAAACATCATCCGGTACAAAAAAAGTGACACCTCAAGAGGTTAAAATTGGGGACACTATCGTTGTGAAAGCGGGTGAAAAAATTCCTCTTGACTCAATCGTAATTGAAGGCCGTTCACAGATAGATACCGCCGTTCTTACGGGTGAATCTGTTCCGAAAACGGTCGGTAAATCTGATAAGGTTCTCGCTGGCGAGATCAATCTTACAGGAATTTTGATACTCCGGGTGCAGAAATTGTTTTCTGAATCTTCGGTTTTAAAAATTCTCGATTTAGTTGAAAACGCTTCTGAAAAGAAAACGAAAACAGAAAACTTTGTTACTACATTCGCCAGGTATTATACACCGATAGTTGTTGCATTATCAATATCAATAGCTGTACTGCCACCACTGTTTTTGTCCGGTCAGACATTTACAACATGGATTTATCGAGCCCTCGTATTACTTGTAATTTCATGTCCCTGTGCTTTGATTATTTCAATTCCTCTGGGGTATTTCGGTGGCATCGGTGGAGCTTCAAGAAGAGGAATACTCATAAAAGGTTCTAACTTTATAGATGCCTTGGCAAATGTCCGAAGTGTCGTTTTTGATAAAACGGGCACCCTGACCAAAGGTAGTTTTAAAGTAATCGAAGTGGTTACGGTCAACGGTCATACAGAGAGGGATGTCCTTACATTTGCCGCATTGGCAGAATCTCATTCAAATCACCCGATAGCCCGTTCAATCGTAAGGGAGTTTACTGGAAGATATGAGCCACTTGACGAATCAGCTATCTCGGAGCATCAGGAGATCTCAGGTCATGGTGTCACCGCTTTTGTTAATGGACATACTGTAATCTGTGGCAATGACTCACTCATGAAAAGAGAGGGTATAAGTCATTCTGATTGCAGCAGCAATCACACGATTGTCTATTTAGCAATTAACAAAAAATTCGCAGGATATATCATCATAGGAGATGAAATAAAGGAAGATGCACAACGAGCCATCAGTAATTTACATCGGATGGGTATCACTGATATAACAATGCTCACGGGTGATAATAAAAAAACTGCATCGATTGTTGGAGAGAAGTTGTCAATTAAAAATGTTTTTGCAGAGCTTTTACCGGAGCACAAGGTCGAGCAGTTTGAGAAACTTTCGGAAAAAAAATTTCATAAGGGTACCATCGCTTTTGTTGGAGATGGTATCAATGATTCACCCGTAATTGCCCGGGCAGATGTGGGTATAGCAATGGGTGCATTAGGTTCTGATGCAGCGATCGAAACCGCCGATGTGGTACTCATGACTGATCACCCATCAAAAGTTGCAGAGGCAATTGGCATTGGACGTAAAACGCGATCTATAGTTATTCAAAATATTGTTATGGCGCTGGGTATAAAACTGGTCTTTGTAATTCTTGGCAGCATTGGCCTGGCCTCAATGTGGGAGGCTGTTTTTGCAGATATGGGAGTTGCAATCCTTGCGGTGCTTAACGCAACACGAGCCCTGAATTACAAAGCGAATCAGGCTGGATTCTGAGTACTTAAAAAAACACCGATAACGAGTATGACGCGCTGTTTTTCTCTGGTGTGCCGTAAACTCTTGTAAAAACGGTGTTTAATAAATTAGCCTGATGGCTATGATCTCCAGGCCCCGCTTGAAATTACAACTATAGATTGTTCAAGTGCCAATTTTTCTATATTTTTCCCATATAACTAATTTTTATATGATTCCATCATTTCATTTTGAAGCATAGTAATAATTCTTACTATTTTGTTAGTATATATCATTGAAAAAATACTTGTAATACATCCCAACAAAACAAAAATTGCCCATATTTTAATATTATCATTAGTTGTTGGATATAAGAATACAACAGTATTTAAGATGTAGCCAAAAATAAATAAAATCCACCAAAAGTTTAAAATTCCAGGGACATCATATTCTTTCCAATTTATATTTTTATCATTAAGATTATCAAAATTCTTTATATTTGATGAAAGCCAAAGTTCTTTCATTGAATTAAAAGGCTTAAATAAATTCAAAATTGGAATGAAATAATAAACAATTGCAGATTTGGAATTAAATTCTAATCCATTAATTGAAAAATTATTTAGATTCTTATATGAAAGATGTATCCATCTAAAATACATAATTATAAAAACCAAATGAAATAAATTTACAAAATATTTTGTAGAAGAATGATATTCAATATTTTGAAGTAATTTATTATTGCTATTGCTCTCCATAGAAGCCATAAAAGAGATAAAAGTCATCAATAAATCTATTGATAAGAAAAAAATAATGATAATGGTAAGAATCTTAATGCCAATTTTTAATCCATTAGTGTTTTGATATACTACTACATTGCTCATAATCACTCCCTAAAAACTTTATAATAATAAAACTCAATATCAATTCATAATAGTAATTTTCAAAATAGAAAATCTTCTTATTCAAATTACGAAAAATAATCAATCTAAACTAAAATAATTTTTTAGATAACTTATTGGATTTAATTAATATCTGCTTCTTTTGCCATACCATTTTTTAGGTGCAGCTGAACTTTTTTGCAGTTTAGGTCTTGAGTGACCTGCTTTGCCAATTTCGATATCTGGCTCAATTTGTCTATTTTGATAACCTTTTGAAGGAAATTTATGATCTGCAATAATATTGATTTTTTTATTAATCAATTTTTCAATATCTTTTAAAAAATCTTTTTCAGAATTATCGCAGAATGAATAAGCAGTTCCGTTTCCACCAGCTCTACCGGTTCTTCCGATTCTATGAACATAAGTTTCCGAAATATTTGGGATGTCAAAATTTATCACGTATTTTAAATCATCAACATCAATTCCACGTGCAGCAATATCAGTAGCAACTAAAACGCGAGTAGTTTGAGCCTTGAAATTATTCAGTGCATTTTGTCTTGCATTTTGAGACTTGTTTCCGTGAATTGCTTCGGCACCAATATCGTGCCCTTGTAATATTTTAACAACTTTATTTGCTCCATGCTTTGTTTTAGTGAAAACTAGCACATTTTTAATTTTCTCATCTTTAAGAATTTCAATTAACAATGAATTTTTATATTCTTTATCTACAAAATAAACAAATTGTTCAATGATTTCGACTGTTGAAGATACTGGAGTTACAGAAACTTCTTTAGGGTGATCCAAAATTGTATTAGCTAACTTTACGATTTCAGGAGGCATTGTTGCCGAAAAGAAAAGAGTTTGTCTTTTTTGAGGAAGTTTTGTTAGAACCTTTTTTACATCGTTAATAAATCCCATATCGAGCATTCTATCAGCTTCATCTAAAACAAATATTTCAATGTTTTTAAGAGTAACAAAACCTTGATTCATCAAATCCAAAAGTCTTCCAGGTGTTGCAATCAAAATATCGATACCAGCTTGTAAGATATTTGTTTGGGCTGTTTGCTTAACACCGCCAAAAATTACAGTAGTTTTCAAATCTGTATGTCTGCCATAAGCTCTAAAGCTATCTTCAATTTGTATAGCTAATTCACGAGTTGGAGTAAGAATCAAACTTCTGAGTTTTCTTCTTTTCTCATAAGTTTTATTAACAGTTAATAATTGTAAAATAGGAATTGCAAAAGCAGCTGTTTTGCCAGTTCCAGTTTGTGCGCAACCGAGTAAATCGTTGCCATTAAGAACAATTGGAATACCTTCTTCCTGAATTGGAGTAGGAGTTGTATATCCTTCTTCTTCTACTGCTTTTAAGATTGGCTCAATTATATTAAGCGATTTGAATTGTAATATTGGTTCGAGATTTTGAATTTTAGATTCTGATTTTTTTATCAAACTTTATACCCTGAAGTCCTTATTTTCTTGTAAGTAATTGGGTTATAACGAAAATAAAAGATAACTATTGTAAAAATCGATTTCTGATTTCTGGGGTTGGTAGTAAACACTCACTCTTTTTGCCAAAAAGTCTATATCTGTTTCTTGCAAATATATCATAAAAAAAGTTCCTGATAATAGATGGAATTATTTTTAAAACTAATAATAATTTATAATAACCACCTAATAATCTGAAAATTTCTAGTATAGCATTTGACTTAGTGAATGATTGATTTTCGGAAATTAGAATAATGGTATTTGGAGAAGCAAATGTTAGATTATATTCTTTAATAAGTTGTAATCCTTCATTGCTTTGATTGGAAGCAAATTTGAAAATTTGATTTTTGTCTAATTTAATTAACAAATTTACACTAGAATTACAGAAATTGCATTCACCATCAAAAATCACTATAATTAATCCCACAAACTTTTTTTCCAATTTTCTCGTTCCTTTTTCGATAAGAAAGTCCAAATGATAATTCTACTTTTCTTGTTGCCTTGACTCATTGGGATTGCTTTAAATCCAGCCACTCCAGTCTCATCTAATATATAATAAATTTCATTCATACTGGATTCTTTTGCAACCAAACTTGTGAACCAAAGGCAGGAATTCGAGAATTTTCTACTCTCTTTAATCATCTTGGAAATAAAAACTTCTTCACCACCATCGCACCAAAGTTCATTATTATTTCCAGAAAAATTTAAGATCGGTTTTTTAATTTTCTTATTTTTCAGATTACTAATTTTCTTGATAGCTACCTTTTGAGCTTCTTCAGATGACGAATGGAAGGGAGGATTACAAATCGTAAATTCAAATTTTTCATTTTCTGAAATAATATTATTGAAAAAGCTATTCGAATCTTTTTGAAATCTAATTTCTACTTTATCTGCCAATGTAGGATTACTTTTAATAATTTTATTGGCAGAATCACAAGCTATTGGGTCAATATCACTACCAATAAATGACCAATTATATTCTCCAACTCCAATAATAGGATAAATGCAATTTGCTCCTACACCAATATCTAAACATTTAATTTTATTACCGGATGGAATTTCATTTTTTTTGGGGTTAGCAATCAAATCTGCCAAATAATGCAAATAATCAGCTCTGCCTGGAATAGGCGGAGTAAGATAATCTTTAGGAAATTCCCAAAAATCTATTTGATAATAATGCTTCAAAAGTGCTTTATTCAAACACTTAACAGCTAATGGATTAAAAAAATCAATTGTATCATTACCATATTCATTTACCTTTACAAATTTGCCTAAATCAAGTGATGAACTAATAAGTTGTTTGAAATCATAACCTTCTCTAAATCTATTTCTTGCATGCAATTCGGATTTTAATATTTTAGTTTTATTCATTTTTTATTCGAAATTAATAAATCTGTCATTTAATTTTGACGATATGCAGATTAAATTAGTATTTAGATTGAATTATTTAAAAGCAGCCCAATTTCTCAAGCTGATTTTGATTTTTTTTATTTTGGAAGATTGAAATAAAATGTAGTACCTTTGTCAATTTCACTTTCTACCCAAATTTTGCCATTCATCATATTGAGATATTCTTTTGCGATAGCTAATCCTAGACCAGCTCCCTGGTTAGCATTAACATCTTCAATATCAGCTTGGATAAAGCTTTCAAAAACAGCTTCTTGCCTATCCTTAGGAATGCCAATACCAGTATCTTTCACATAAAATTCAACAAATGCGCCTTTTATTTCAAATCCGAATTCAATAGAACCTTTGTTAGTATATTTAATTGCATTATTTAATAAAAAAGAAAATATTGACTCTAATTTATCTCTA